>NZ_JBOHKS010000030.1:0-17814 GCF_050729195.1 Hypericibacter sp. | reverse complement strand
GCGGCGCCGGAATTTCTTCCGGCCCCCGGTGATGGCCCCGGAGGGCCATCGCGAATCCACAAAAGAAAGCGGCGCCGGAATTTCTTCCGGCGCCGCGATCAGAGGGTCGTAACCCCGTCGTCGAGATTACTGCTGGATGATGATCTCGGCGCGACGGTTGGCCTGCTCGCGCACGCCATCGGCCGTGGGCACTGCAGGGTCGGCCTCACCGCGGCCGGCCGTCGTAATCTGGTCGGCGGCGATGCCACCGGAGATCAGGGCGTCACGGACCGCGTCGGCACGACGCAGCGACAAGGCCATGTTGTAGTCTTCCGAACCCGACAGGTCGGTGTAGCCCGTCACCGAGATCGGCGGCGTGCCGATCTTGTTGGCGTCGGAGATGACCTGCTGGATGACAGTCTGACCATCCGGACGGATGTTCGACTTGTCGAAGTCGAAGTAGACGATGTAGCTGGACGGCATCGCCGGCTCGGCAGCCGCAGCCATGGCAGCCGGCTTCATCGCCGCCTCGAGTTCCTCGAGCGCGGAGTAGAAGGCGTTGCGGCAAGCGGCGATATGGTCGGGCTGATGGTTCTCTTCGGCCTGCTCGATCCAGCAGTCGAAGCGGCCCTGCGCGCGCGCCGCCAGATCGGGGTGCGAATCACGGGCGCCGGACTCCAGCGCGACCATCAAACGATTGCGGCCTTCGGCGAGATCGCCAGCCCACTCGGCCGGGAGGTCCCAATTGGCCAGCTCTTCCGGCTGCACCACTTCGCCAGCAGCGGCCTTGAGGCCCTTCTGAGCGAAATAGTCCGCATCCGGCCAGTCATACATCTGGTCGGCTTCGAAGGTGACGATCTGCCGGTATTCCTCGGCCAGAGCCTTCGTGAAGGGCGAGCCCGTCGCCTCCACCGATTTCATGGCTTGAATGTTGGTCGTGCACCCGGCCAGCAGGCCCATCAGCGCAACGACCCCCAAGGACTTCAAATTCAACATCTTTTTATCTCCCCAAAACCCGCGGTTGGCGTTAGCGCCTTGCCACGGTAGTGCACCAGCCCCATGCCCAACCCCCTGCAAGGGCGCCGAACCGGGCTATCCGGCTGTACCACCACTCCAGCGGATACTAGGGTTGGTACGGTAAATTGTCAAAGCCAGTGGGTGAAATTGCTGTCTTTCGAGGCTCTTGTGGCCAATTTACCACAGTTTGTGGTAAAAATGTAGCGAAGCACTCAACGCCTGTCGGGTTGGTCCGGAAGCCGATCGGGCCATGTCTCGGACGCCCATCGGACCAGCCTCTATGCGTTTCCGGTCAGTCCGCATTATCCATGGTTGTATATCCGATGGTTAAGGGCCGACGCGCCAGCCCCGGAAACTACTTACAGGGACTGGGTTATCGCGGCCCTTGCTGGCCCCGACCGGTTTCGCCCCGGCTGTTCTCTTTTTCCGGTGTTTCATTCAACCTTTGCGGGTAGTGGAAGATCTCGCGCGGCGATTCTTGTCGGTTCCCACGGCTTTGCCTATAACGTGGGACTCGGAGCCTCGCGGGTGTAGCTCAATGGTAGAGCAGAAGCTTCCCAAGCTTACGACGAGGGTTCGATTCCCTTCACCCGCTCCAATAACCCTCCAAGACATTGCCCCAAGACCTTGGCGTCGCGTCTCGAGCTTCAGGCTCTCGCTGAGTCTGCGAGAGGAGGCGGCGCGTTTCCCCGCCGTCGCCCTTTGATGCCACGCCTCCGGAGATTTTGCGGGGCGGCTAAGAAGAACTGACTGCCTTGGTGATCGCGTCGAAGCGCGGGTCGAACGTGTGCGAGATCGGCTGGAGGGCGGCCCCGAGAGCGACCGACCACAGCCCGTTGGCGCCAATGGTCAGGCGTGGCCTTAGCCGGTTGCGGCGGTCGGCGACCGATGGCAGCAGCGGATCGAGCGACGCGATGAGCGCCGACAGGATGCTTTGCGGCATTTGTCCGCCAATCACCACCGTCTCCGGATCGAACAAGGACTCGAGCGCGTGAATCGCATGGCGCAGGTGATCCGCCGCCATCGCGATCCAGTGCCGCAGCCGCTTGTCGCTCGCCTCGAATCGGGCTTGCAACCTGTCGATGACATCGCTCTGGCGCGGATCGACATCGAGATAGCGGCACAATGCCAGCAGGGACACGTAATGTTCGATCGCCTCGGCGGGGCGGTCGCGGGCGGCGGCGGAAATGACCTGTCCGATCTCGCCGGCATTGTTGGCGGCACCGGAATAGATGGCGCCCCGCAACACCAGCCCGACGCCCAGACCATAGCCGATGAAGAGATGCACGAAATTGTCGAGCCCGGAGGCTGCGCCATACATTTTCTCGGCGATGGCGGCGGCGGCGGCGTCATTCTGCACGCTGGCCCAGAGGCCGGTCTTCTCTGCCAGCCATTCGACCAGCGGAAAATCCTGCCACTCCTCCATGCGCCAGGGATCTTCGTGGCTGAAGGTGCCGAACGGACCCGGCATGGCGATGCCCACCCCCAGCAGGCGGGCCGCACCGGCCTTCGATCGTCCTCCCGCCGCGCCGCGCAGCTCCTCGATCATCTTCAACAAAGCCGGGCCGCCCTTTCGAGGACCGCCAGGCGGTAGCGGCCGGTGGCATTGCAGCAGCGGCGTTCCTGCCAGATCGACCGTCACTCCCAGCATCTGATGGCGGTCCAGCTGGACTCCGATGGCGCTGGCGCCGGTGGGAAGTATCCGATAGGGCCGGGCAGGCTGCCCGCGGCCCTGGCGCCGCGGCGCATCCGCCGCAATGAGGCCCTTTCTCCGCAGATTTTCGACGATATTGCTGACCGTCTGAGGCGTAAGCTGGGTGGCGCGAGCAAGCTCGGCCCGCGTGAGCGCGCCATTGATCCGCAGCGCGTCGAAGATCACGCGCCGGTTATGGGCGCTGGCGCCATCGAGGTTGGCCCCTGGAACGGCGCGGATTCCACGCTGCACTGCAAAAGGCCTCTTTGGTTTCATCGGGATAGGAACGTTGACAGCCCGCGCCATTCTATGCCGTATTTATTAAGTCAATTGAATTGAAATAATGAGACGCCGTCGCGGAACAGCGATAGGTCATCGCCCGCCGGCGGTCACAACAAGCTGAACCGACAGGAGGACGGACATGTCGATCCGAATCGCGGCGACGGCCATGCTCGCCGTCATCATGGGGGCCTTCGCCAGCGGGCCGGCCCGCGCCGAAACGACCATCAACGCGTTGTTTATGAGCCAGGCGGCCTATAGCGAGGACAATGTCCGCGATATGACCGCCGATTTCATGAAGGCCAATCCCGGCATCAAGGTGAATGTCGAGTTCGTGCCTTATGAAGGTCTGCGCGACAAGACGCTGCTGGCACAAGGTGCCGGCTCCGGCTACGACGTCGTTCTGTTCGACGTGATCTGGCCGGCCGAGTTCGCGGGGGAGAAGGTGCTGGTCGACGTGACCGACCGCATCACGCCGGAGATGAAGGCGGGCGTCCTGCCGGGTGCCTGGACCACGGTCGAGTATAAGAGCCATCGCTATGGCATTCCGTGGATCCTCGACACCAAATACCTCTATTACAACACCGAGATGCTGAAGAAGGCCGGCATCGCGACGCCGCCCAGGACCTGGGACGAGCTGCTCCAGCAGGCCAAGATTCTCAAGGACAAGGGCATCGCCGCTTCCCCCATCGTGTGGAGCTGGGCTCAGGCGGAGGCCGTGATCTGCGATTACACGACCCTGCTGGCTGCCAATGGCGGCAAGTTCCTGGACGACAGCGGCAAGCCGGCCTTCCAGTCCGGCGGCGGCCTCGATGCGCTCAGCTATATGGTCAAGAGCATCGACGAGGGCCTGACCAATCCCAATTCGAAGGAGTATCTCGAAGAGGATGTGCGTCGCGTTTTCTCGAGTGGCCAGGCGGCCTTCGCTCTCAATTGGACCTACATGTACAACCTCGCCAATGATCCCAAGGAATCCAAGGTTGCAGGCAATGTGGGCGTGGTTCCGGCGCCGGGCGTTGCCGGCAAGTCTCAAGCCTCGGCCGTCAACGGCTCCATGGGGCTCGGGATCACGACGACCAGCAAGAACCCGGATGCAGCCTGGAAATATATCGTCTTCATGACCTCGCGCCCGGTGCAGGAGAAGTTCGCCAAGCTCAGCCTGCCGATCTGGTCGGCGTCCTATGACGATCCTGCGGTCGCCAAGGATCAGGAGCAGCTTGTCGCGGCGGCCAAGACCTCGCTGGCCTTGATGTTTCCGCGGCCGACGACGCCGAAATATCAGGAGCTCTCGACGGCCCTCCAGCAGGCGATCCAGTCCGCCTTGCTGAAATCGGTAACGCCGGAGGCGGCCTTGTCGGACGCTGCCAAAGCTTCCGGCCTCTGAGATCGTCGATCCGTCGCCGAGTTCGTGATCCAGCCGATGATCGAAAACCGATGGATGAGCCGTCGGGCGTGGTTCCTGCCATTGCCGCTGCTGCTCGTCATGGCATCGATCATCGGCTGGCCCTTGATCCGCACCATCTGGATCAGTTTCACCGATGCGCGGCTTCTGGGCGGCGAGAGCCAGTGGGTGGGCTGGGCAAACTACCAGCATGCCTTCGCCGATCCGCAGATTCGCTCGGCGCTGCTCGTCACCGTCGAATTCGTGGTGATCTCGGTATCGATCGAACTCGTCTTGGGCGTTCTGGCCGGCTTGCTGCTGAACCAGAGCTTTCGCGGCCGCACCCTTCTCCGGGCCTTGATGATTCTTCCCTGGGCGTTGCCGACCGTCGTCAACGCGACGATGTGGCGGTTGATCTATCAGCCCGATTTCGGCGCTCTCAACGCGGCGCTTACCCAGCTCGGCCTGATCGACGCCTATCGCACCTGGCTGGGCGACCCGCACTCGGCCCTGTGGGCTGTGTGTGCCGCAGACGCCTGGAAGAACTTCCCGCTGGTGGCGCTCATCTGCCTGGCGGCCCTTCAATCGGTACCGAACGAGCTGAGGGCGGCGGCCACCATCGACGGGGCGGGACCCTGGCGGCGCTTTCGTGCCGTCTATCTGCCCTATCTTTCGGGCCCTTTGACGGTCGCGGTGGTCTTGCGCACGATCGAGGCCTTCAAGGTGTTCGACATCATCTGGGTGATGACCCGAGGGGGACCGGCAAACAGCACCAAATCGCTCAGCGTCGTGGTCTATCAGGAAGCCTTCTCCTTCCAGCGTGCGGGAAGCGGGGCCTCGATCGCACTTCTGATCGCCCTGATCAGCGCCTGCCTCACGGCGCTCTACGTGGCCACGATGCGCCGGCAGGCGGAACTGCGATGACGCGACGGGCGCGCAGCCGCATCGTCGAGCGCTGGCTCACTCAAGCGGCGGCCTTGCTGCTTGCCGCCGTGGTCCTGATGCCGGTGATCTGGATGGGTCTGATGAGCGTCAGCAGCACCAACGATCTGACGACCCTTCCCTTGCGCTGGTTGCCGCATGAATGGGATTTCAGCCGCTATGCGAAGCTGGTGACGTTCGCGGAGAACAGCGTGGGCGCGAATTTCCTTGCCGCGCTGCGCAACAGCATGATCGTGGCGACGCTGGGCTCGGCCCTGGCGGTCCTCATCGGCATTCCGGCGGCCTGGACGGTGTCGCGCATGCCGCGGCGCTATTCCTGGATGCTGCAGGTTTCGGTCGCGACCTACATGCTGCCACCGGTCGTTCTGGTGGTGCCGATGTATCTCGGCTTGAGCGCCTTCGGCGCGCTCAACTCGCCCTATAGCCTGGCTCTCATCTATCTCAGCATCCTCGCGCCCTTTACGGCCTGGCTGCTGAAGAGCAATTTTGACAATGTGCCGTTCGAGATCGAGCAGGCGGCGATGATGGATGGCGCAAACCTGCTGCAGACCCTGCGCCATGTGACGCTGCCCCTGGCGGCCCCGGGCCTCGCGACGGCGGCGCTGTTCGCTTTTCTGCTGGCCTGGGACGAATTCTTCTATGCTCTGCTCTTTACGGCCGATCAAAGGGCCAAGACCTTGACGGTGGCGATCGCGGATCTCGCCGGCGGACGCATTGCCGACTATGGATTGATCGCGGCGGCGGGGATCATCGCGGCGTTGCCGCCGGTTGCCATCGGTTTCGTCCTGCAGAAGGCGTTGATATCGGGTTTGACCACGGGAAGCGTGAAGGGATGACAGCAGGGACATCGATGGACGGCGGCGACGGACTGCGCGCACTCGAGCGGGAGATGGCGCGCCAACATGAAGACGCGCTGGCCTCGGTCGCGGCGGCCGCGGGACGTGCTGGCGTCATCGCAGCGGCGATCCGGCATCGCAAGCGCCTGGTGCTGCTGGGCATGGGCGGATCGCACGCCGTCAATCGCATGGCGGAGGTGGAATATCGGGCGCTCGGGGTCCAGGCGGTGGCGTTGACCTTGTCGGAACAGCTCTATTCATCCCTCGATCTGGCAGAGAGCGCCGTCATTCTGACTTCGCAATCGGGAGAGTCGGCCGAAGTCGTGCGCTCTCTCGGGGCCTTGAAGGGGCGCGACGCGGCATTCGGATTGACCCTCGAAAGCAGCTCCACGCTGGCCCGCACGCTGCCGAGCCTCGTTGGCGCCGGCGGCACCGAGCACGCCTTCGCCGCCACGCGCAGCCTGACGGTCACACTCGCGCTCCATGCCGCGATCCTCGCGGAGCTGGGGCGCGATATCGGGCCCGTGCTCGAAACGCTGAAGGCACCTCCGACGGTCGACGTCGGTGCCGCCCTCGGGTTGCTGCGCGACTGTCGCACCGTGCTCTTCTCCGCGCGGTCGCTTCGCGGCCTCGCCGAGGCGATCGCGCTCACCACCATGGAACTCGGCCGCATGCCGGCCTATGCGCTCGAAGGCGGCCAGCTGCGCCACGGGCCGATGGAGATTCTGGGTCCCGAGGTGGGGGTGGTGCTGTTCTGCGCGGAGGAACCGGCTGCGGCCCTCAATCGATCCATGGCGCGCGATACGATCGCGGCGCGGTCTCCGACGGTTCTGTTCGATGCCTCGGGCCAGGACGGCACGGGCGGGGACGTCACCTTGCGCCTCCCGCCGGCCTCGGGACTGGCCGCGATATTCTCCATGCTGCCGTCTGCGCAGCGGCTTGCCATCGGCCTCGCGGAACAGCGGGTCAAGGATGTCGGGACGCCGAAACGCAGCGCCAAGATCACGCGCGTCGAATAGAAATGCGTCCGCTTGCCGTCGTCGGAAACGTCAATGTCGATATCATCGTCGGCGATTGCCTGCCGGTCCTGACGCCCGGTACCGAATCCCTGGTCGATCAGGGCGATGTCCGCCCGGCCGGAGCCGCCGGCAACAGCGCGCTGGCCTGGCAGGCATTGAAGGTTCCGTTCCAATTGGCGGCAAGTACCGGCGACGACATGTTCGGGGACTGGCTGCGCGCGATCTTTCACGAGCATGGCGCCCGATGGCCGCGCGAATCCTGCGCCACCACCTTTTCCGTCGGCATCTCGCATCCCGATTCCGAACGCACATTTCTCACCACGCCCGGCCATATCGCGCGATTGAGCCTGGAACAGGTCCGGGGCATGTTGGATTTGCCGGCGCTGCGGAACGGGATCGCGCTCATCGTCGGCTGCTTCCTGACCGACCGGCTGACGGCGGCCTATCCCGCGCTCTTTGACCTGCTGTCCTCTTCCGATGTCGAAATCGCAATCGACACCGGCTGGCCGATCCAGGGCTGGACGCCCGGCATCCGGGCCGACTGCCGCGCTTGGCTCACCCGCTGCAACCATGTGCTGATGAACGAAGTCGAGCTGCTGTCGCTGTTCGAGGTCGGCAAGATCGAGCGCGCGCTGGCGGCGGCGGCGCAACTGGCGCCGGACGGAGCCGCCATCGTGGCCAAGTGCGGCCCCCGGGGCGCTGTCGGCCTGTGTGGTGGAGCGTTGGTGGAGGTGCCTGCGCCGGCGGTGACGGCGATCGATACCGTCGGCGCCGGCGATGTCTTCAATGCGGGCTATCTGGCGGCAATCGCGGCGGGCTGCGGTTTCGAGGCGGCGATCAGGCGAGGCACGCATATTGCGTCGCTGGCGATCTCGACCCATCCGCGCCGATATGTCGAGTTGGCGGACCGTTCCGCGGCGACAGAGGGATGATGGGGCGCCAAGGCATGTCCTCGTTGACTCTTCGCGGGATCAAGAAGCGCTTCGGACCGATCGAAGTCTTGAAAGGCATCGACATCCGGCTCGAGAGCGGCGAGTTCCTGGTGCTGCTCGGGCCTTCGGGCTGCGGCAAGTCGACCTTGCTCAACGTCATCGCCGGCCTGGCGGACGCGAACGAGGGCGAGATTTTGATCGGCGACCGCGACGTGACCGATGTTCATCCGAAGGATCGGGACATCGCCATGGTGTTCCAGTCCTACGCGCTCTATCCCAACATGAGCGTGGCCCGCAACATGACCTTCGGCCTGGAGATCCGCCGCGTCGATCGGGCCTCGCAGCGGGCGGCGCTGATGCGGGTCGCGACCTTGCTGCAGATCGAGCATCTGCTGGACCGCAAGCCGGCACAGCTTTCCGGCGGCCAGCGCCAGCGGGTCGCGATCGGGCGGGCCATGGTGCGCGAACCGAAAGTGTTCCTTTTCGACGAGCCGCTGTCCAACCTCGATGCCAAGCTCCGCGCCGAAATGCGGACCGAGATCAAGAAGCTGCATCAGCGTCTGGGGACGACCATCGTGTATGTGACGCACGACCAGATCGAAGCCATGACGCTCGCCTCGCGCATCGCCATCCTGCGCGACGGCGCGGTTCAGCAATTCGCACCGCCCGAGGAAATCTATGAGCGGCCGGCCAACATGTATGTGGCGGGATTCGTCGGCACACCGCCGATGAATTTCCTTCCTGGCCGGCTCACGGCGAGGGGCGGCCGGCTGGGCGTCGGGCTGAGGCTCTCGACGGAGACGTTGCCGGAGCGGATGCAGCCTTGGCTGCCTCTGCCCGAGGCGCGAGGGTCCTCCGCTCTCCAGGCGGGCCGCGACGTCATGCTGGGCGTCCGGCCGGAAACGATCGGGTTGGCGACAACCCAGGTTACAGCGACACTCGATGGCCTGGTCGAGCTGCTGGAGCCAACCGGTGCCGATACGATGGCTGTCCTTTCCGTCGACGGCGTGGCGGTAACGGCGCGGCTCAAACCGGGCGAATTGCAGCAGGTCGGCAAGCCGGTGCGCATCGCCATCGATATGAGCCGCGCCAGCCTGTTCGATCCGACAACGGAATTGCGCATTGCCTGAAGGCGCCTGCGCCGCCACCGCACCGAGCTTCTCCGGGGCCCGGAATGGTCTAGCACCAGCCTCGCGGTCCGGTTGGCGACGAACCCGACGTCATGCCGGGCTCATTGCTGCAAGGCCTCGATCACCTTCGGATCGTTCAGCAGCGTCTCCAGCGTCTCGCGATAGGCCTGCGCCACCGCCAGCCTTGCATCCTTGGGCAGGACCGCCGGGCCCAGATCGTCCTTGCGCGAGAAGTTGGTCTCGGCCACCGCGGCGCCGGCCTTGTCGAACACGGTCAAGGTCACGTTGTAATGAAGGGCGGTGTTCATCATGGTATCGGATTTCCATTCGGTGATGACGAACAGCAGCGCGTGATCCTTGCCCTGTGCCACCAGCGCCTTGGTCGCGTCGTCCTGGCTCAGGCCCAAGGCCGTTTCGACCGGCCCGGCTGCGAATCCCTTCGCCTTCAATGCGGCAACAATGGTGTTGCGCCAATCGGTCGAGAGGGGGTTTCCTGACGACGTCATGACGTCGAAGGGATTGCCGAAACCGCCCCGATAGAGGCCGGAGAAGCTTTCCTTCTTGTTGTGATTGAGGATGTAGGAGCGTTCATCCTGGACGGCGACCGCGACGGAACTGCTGCCTTTAACCTTCGGATAGGGCATCACGGTCGCGTAGTCATGGGTGTTTCCGACGGCGCAGGCGCTCAGCAGCAGCAAGGCGAGGCAGGCCAAGATTGTCCGCATTTTTCTTCCCCCTGGGCGGGATCGGCGACGGATCGATAGAGAACCCCCGATCTCGGCAATCCGATAAACATGACATATCCACAACCTTGAAGGGAAGCGCCGGCAGCGCCCGATCACAAGCTGTGGCTGTGGCGCCGGACGGCGGCCCGTCGGAATGGAGCGAGTGAAGATCGCGATGTTGAAACGGACCGCCTTGTTGTTCTGCCTGGCGATCGCGGCCTGCGCCTCGGGCGCGCAGCCGGCGGCACCGTTGCAGCAGCCGACGGGCTGGGTCGCGGTGCTGATCGCCGGCGACAATCAGGAACCGGCCTTCGCCAACGCGGTCGACGCCATGGCCGACAAGCTCGAGGGCGCGGGCGTCGATCCGAAGCGGATCACGGTCCTGAAGGCGGGGGCGAAGGGTGCCGCCGCCGCGATCGGCAGCAATATCCAGCGCGTCTTCGCCGGCCTGGCGCCGGCCGAGAGCGAGGGCTGCTTCGTCTTCATGACCTCGCACGGGCAGCGCGAGGGCGGGCTGGTGCTGGCAGCCTCCCGCACCTATCTGGCGCCGTCGGGGCTCGACCGGCTGCTGGCGGGCCCCTGCCGCGATCGGCCGACCGTGGTGATCGCTTCGGGATGTTTCTCCGGCGTCTATACCGACAGCGGCGCGATGCGGACCCCCAACCGAGTCATTCTCACGGCAGCGCGGCGCGATCGCTCATCCTTCGGTTGCAACGCCAGCCTGCGTTTCACCGTGTTCGACGAATGCATCCTGCGGGCGATCGATCGCGGCCTGCCCTGGCAGACCGTGATGGATCGCAGCCGCGCCTGCGTGACGCAGCATGAAGAGGACGCCGACTATCATCCGGCTTCGGAGCCCCAGCTCTTCATCGGACAGAGCGTCGCGCAGCTCACCGCCTTCCCGCGCTGAGGCCCTCAGGGCAGTTGCAGGGCGGCCCGGAGCTCCGCGCGGGCGGCGTCATATTCGGGGGCGAAATCCGGCTGGTTCATGACCGCCTCCGCGATCAGGTTGCCGGCGATCCGTCCGGCCACGACATCGCTGCGGTAGTGGATCCCGCCGACGACGCGGTTGTTGGCATATTCCCAGCCGCGCGCCATCAATTCGGCGCGCTTTTCCGGCACCATGTTCGACAGCATGATGGCCATCAATGTCCCCACCGTCGCATGGCCGGACGGATAGGCGCCCGACTTGGAGAGCGGGACGACAGGCTTGACCAGGTCGCTATAGAGATGCGGCCGCGGGCGCTTCCAGAAATCCTTCGCCGGATCGACCACGGCGCCTTCGGTCTCGACAATCCGCGCGAAGAACGCCTCCGTCTTCGGCAGGGCGTCCTTGGTGAATTTGGGGCCCAGGACGTCGGCAAAGCGCCAGACATTCTCCTCGGCATCGGCCTGGGCTCGCGCCACCATCTCGGGGGTGCGGGTGACCTGCAAGGTCAACACTTCGGCCAGTTCGCTCTGCATCTCGGGAGAATTATTGGCCGGCGGCGGGGCCAGAAACTTCGTCAGGTCGAGTTCCTGGGCGGTGATGTAGGGCTTTGCGTCGTCGGCCCAAACCGGAACGGCCGCCGTCCCGATCTGGAAGAAGGCGACCAAGAGCAGAATGCTCAGTTTGCGAATCATAGGAGAATCCCCACGTGAATGAATGCGGGGAGTCCTATAGCAGGGCTTCTGTTGCGCGCTTGTGACGGACGCGCCGAGTGGCCGGCCTTGACTAGGCGATCGTCTCGATCGCGAGCGCGATGCCCTGGCCGCCGCCGATGCAGAGCGTGACGATGCCGCGCTTCAAGCCGTCCCGGCGCATCGAGTGGATGAGGCGCGTGGTCAGCACGGCACCGGTCGCGCCGATCGGATGGCCATGAGCGATGGCGCCGCCCTCGACATTGACGATCTCTTCCGAGAGGCCCAGCTCGCGTGTCACCGCGATGGCGATGGCGGCAAAGGCCTCGTTGATCTCGACGCGATCGAGATCGCCGATGACCCATCCGGCCCGTGTCAGCGCCTGTTTCACCGCGGGGATCGGCCCCAAACCGAACATGCCGGGCTCGACCGCCGCGATCCCATAGGCGACGAGGCGGGCCACAGGCTCGAGGCGATGCGCTTCCGCCCAGCGCTCTTCGGCCAGCAGCATGGCGGCGGCTCCGCTGTTCAGCCCCGGCGCATTGCCGGCGGTGATGGATCCCTCCTCGCGGAAGGCGGGCTTCAGCGCCGCCAGCTTCTCCAGCGTCGTCTCCGGCCGGTTGGCTTCGTCGGCCTCGAAAAGAGCCGAACCCTTGCGGTCGCCGGTCGCGACGGGAACGATCTCGGCCTTGAACTTGCCCGCCTTCTGCGCGGTTGCGAAACGCTGCTGCGAGCGCAGGGCCCAGCGGTCCTGCGCCTCGCGGCCGATCTGGAATTTCTGCACCAGATCCTCGGTATGCCAGCCCGAGGCGCGATCCGAGAAGGCGTCATAGAGCCCGTCATGCAGCATGCTGTCGATCAGCTGGGCATCGCCCATGCGATAGCCGCGACGGGCCTGCGGCACCAGGTAGGGCGCCAGATCCATGTTCTCCATCCCGCCCGCGACGGCGCTGGCGATCGCGCCCAGCAGGATCTCCTGCGCCGCCGAGACGACCGCCTGCGCGCCCGAGCCGCAGACGCGATTGACCGTCAGGGCCGGAACCGTCACCGGGAGGCCGGCATGGATCGCCGCCTGGCGCGCAGGATTCATCTTGGCGCCGGCCTGGATCACCTGACCCATCACCACCGTATCGACGGCGCTGGGCTCGAGCCCGGCGCGCTCGAGGGTCGCCTTGATCGCGACAGCGCCCAGATCAGGTGCGGCCACAGATTTGAGACTGCCGCCGAAGGCACCGATCGCGGTGCGGACCGGACTGACGAAGACCACCGAGGGGCGGGAGGTCATGGTTGGACTCCTTCAATTTCTATTTTAATATCAAGTGATTAAGACCTTGGGAGGTCGTTGCGCGGGGGCATTTCAGCTCTCTTGGATTGACATAGGAGCATATACGCCTATATAAGCGCATATGCGCCTAATTCAATTGGAGGGGCAAGCATGTTGTCACCCGAAGGCTTCCCGAGACCCGATCTTTGCCATTGCCTCGCGCTGCGCCAAGCCGCGCGCCATGTGACGCAGTTCTATGACCGGTTCCTGGTGCCGACGGGTCTGCGCGCGAGTCAGTTCGGGATCCTCGCCAGACTGCGGCGGATTGGGCCGATGACGATCAATGCGCTGGCGAAGGAGCTGGTGCTGGACCGCACCACGCTCGGCCGCAACATCCTGCCGCTCGAGCGCGAAGGCCTGATCGAGATCAAGCCGAGCCGGACCGACCGGCGCAGCAAGGAGCTGCATCTGACCGAGGTGGGCCTGGAACGGTTGCGCGCGGCGGCGAAGGGATGGCTCGAGGCGCAGACGCAGTTCGAGGCGACCTTCGGCGGCGAGCACAGCGCCGAGCTCCGCACGAATCTTCGTGCGATCAGCGCCCGCGATCTCGGGATCGGCGATGCCGCCGAGGTCGATCTCTGATCTCCCGTTTGAACTTTTAACCGCTCCCACGCGGAGACCTGTCATGAACGCCGTCGTTCTGGACCGGACCCTGGTTTCCATCCCACCCAAGGATGCGCTCAGGAAGCGCCTCAAGCGGCTGCTGCCGATCGGCCTCGGTCTCGTGATCGCGGTCGGTGCCGCCTGGTATGGCTATGACTGGTGGAGCAATGGCCGCTTTATCGAGAGCACCGACGATGCCTATGTCGGCGGCGAGGTGACCGTGGTCTCGCCCAAGGTCTCGGGCCTGATCGCCCAGGTCGCGGTCACCGACAATCAGTCGGTGCATGCGGGCGATCTGCTGGTGAAGCTCGACGACCGCGATTACCAGGCGGCGCTCGCCAAGGCCGAGGCCGCGGTTGCGGCCGAGCAGGCGACGCTCGCCAATCTCGACGCCACGCGCCGGCTGCAGGAAGCGGTGATCGCCCAGATGCAGGCCGATATCGGCGCCACCGATGCCGAGATCGCCCGCGCCCGCGACGATCAGAGCCGTTATCAGAAACTCCTGGCCACGGCCGACGCCTCGACCCAGCGCTTCCAGCAGGCCGACGCGACCTACAAGGCCGCGATCGCCAACGGACAGAAGGCGCGCGCCGCCCTCGACGCGGCCCAGCGTCAGCTCGACGTCATCGACACCCAGAAGCAGCAGGCCCAGGCGGCCTTGGCCCAGGCCGTCGCCGAGAGCGACCTGGCCCGGCTCGATGTCGGCTACACCGAACTGCGCGCACCCATCGACGGCGTGATCGGCAACCGCGCGGCGCGCGATGGCGCCTATGCCACGATCGGCGCGCGGCTCCTGGCCGTGGTGCCGGCACGCGGTCTCTGGGTCGATGCCAATTTCAAGGAGAGCCAGCTCGCCCGGATGGTGCCGGGGCAGGAGGCGACGATCGAGGCCGATGTGCTGCCGGGCCGTGAGTTCCATGGCCATGTGCTGAGCCTGGCGCCGGCCACGGGCGCCCTGTTCAGCGTCCTGCCGCCCGAGAACGCCACCGGCAATTTCACCAAGATCGTGCAGCGCGTGCCGGTGCGCATCCTGCTCGATGGCGATGCGTCGGAACTGGGTGTGCTGCGGCCCGGCCTCTCGGTCACGGTCGCGGTCGATCTGCGGCCAGCCGGCGGAGCCACCCCGTGAGCGCCCTCACATCGAGAGCGATGGGCGGCGGCTTCGTCGACCCGGCCCAGCTCTCGATGCCGGCGAAGGTCTTCGCCTTCGCCACCATGTGCGTCGGCTTCTTCATCGCGCTCCTCGACATCCAGATCGTTTCGGCCTCGCTCGCCGATATCGGCGGCGGTCTCTCCGCCAGCCCCGACGAGGTCTCCTGGGTCCAGATCAGCTATCTGATCGCCGAGATCATCGTCATCCCGCTTTCGGGCTGGCTGTCGCGGGTGATGTCGACGCGCTGGCTCTTCTGCATCTCGGCGGTGGGATTCACGCTCACCAGCCTGCTCTGCGGCTGGGCCTGGAACATCCAGAGCATGATCGTCTTCCGCGCACTGCAGGGCTTCCTCGGCGGTTCGATGATCCCGACCGTCTTCACCACCGCCTTCATCTTCTTCGCCGGCCATCAGCGCGTGATCGCGGCGGCCACGGTGGGCGCGCTCGCCTCGCTGGCGCCGACGCTCGGGCCCACCGTCGGCGGCTGGATCACCGACAGCTATTCCTGGCATTGGCTCTTCTTCGTCAATCTCGTGCCGGGTATCTTCGTGGCGGTGGTGGTGCCGATCCTCGTCAAGATCGACCGGCCCGACTGGTCGCTCTTACGCGGCGCCGATTATCTCGGCATGGTCCTGATGGCGATCTTCCTCGGCTGCGTCGCCTATACGCTGGAGGAGGGTCCGCGCTGGAACTGGCTCGAGGACGACACCATCCGCACCACGACCTGGACCACGGCGATCTCCGGCCTGCTCTTCATCTGGCGCAGTTTCACCTTTGCCAATCCCATCGTCGATCTGCGCGCCCTCAAGAGCCGCAATTTCGCGCTGGGCTGCTTTTTCTCCTTCGTCACCGGCGTCGGTATCTTCGCGACCATCTATCTGACGCCGATCTTCCTCGCCCATGTCCGGGGCTTCAGCGCGCTTCAGATCGGCCTTGCCATCTTCTCGACCGGCGTCTTCCAGATCCTGGGGATCCCGATCTATACCTTCTGCGCCCGGCGCATCGATCTGCGCTGGCTGATGATGTTCGGCCTCGGTTGCTTCGCCATCAGCATGTGGAACTTCACGCCGATCACCCATGACTGGGGTTGGCGCGAGCTGCTGCTGCCGCAGGCCTTCCGCGGCTTCGCCCAGCAGTTCGCCGTGGCGCCGACCGTGACCCTGACCCTGGGCGCGCTGGCGCCGGACCGGCTCAAGCTCGCCTCGGGCCTCTTCAATCTGATGCGCAATCTGGGCGGGGCCATCGGCATCGCCGGCTGCGCCACCATCCTCAACGACCGCACCAACCTGCATTTCCTGCGGCTGGCCGAGCATCTGAACGCGACCAACACCGCGCTGACCGAGCTGATGGCCCAGGTCGGAACGATCTATAGCGACGCAATGGGTGGCGACGCGGTCGCCGGCCAGACCGCGGCCTTCAAGCAGCTCTGGGCGCTCACCTGGCGCGAGGCGCAGGTGCAGACCTTCTCCGATGCGTTCTGGATCATCTTCGTCTGCTTCGTCATCGCGACCGCGATGGTGCCGCTGATGCGGAAGGTCGCCCCGCCCAAGGCGCCGACAGCCGACGCGCATTGAGCGGTAAGAAACTCCAAAAAGGGGAACTTCAGACCGAAAATATCTCGGCCTCTAATTATCCAAGAAAGGGGGGCACTGATGACTTCCGTCGAAAGTCTCGCGCGTCGACAGCGGGTTTCGACAAATCTCGCACCACTTGGTATTTGTCTCTAGACGATACCCACAGACGGCGCATTCGGGGCCGTCAACAACCATACTTTGGCACTTGCAGTCCGGGCAACGCACAACCGGGAACTCGCCGCCTTGGGTAAAAGCTTCGTACGACTCGCGCGAATACTGCTTCCACACGGCGTGTCCCATCAGCGACTTTGAATTCGCTTCCGTGCCGCAAGCAACGCATTCTGCACAAATGTCATCTTGGTCAATGTTCCCAAGGTCTACTTGTCGAATCAGGTGCGATCCGCAGCGCTCACAACAGAAAAACTCACTTGCCGCTTTCGCAGATTCATTGATCCAGCGAACAGCAGAGAAAGTCCTGCGGCACTCCGATAGTTCCTGTTTGAACAATGCCTCGTTTCTCAAGAGGATTGTCCACCATCGCTCCCCCAAATCATGAATTGGATCAAGCTGCAATAATCTCAGAATCTCGCGAATCACCGTGGCCGAATCTGCGATTGCGTCCCGAACATTTGTGCGAGCGCCGCTATGATAGAAATGCTCTAGATCGTTCCGAATCTCTCGTATCCGCTTAATGCGAGTCCAATCGAGCATTATTGAAAAATGTTTCAGCCGATTCTTAGTTTCCGCGTAATCGATTGTTTTGTTTCTATCTGCCACTAACTGGACTTTACCCTCTACGAGGCTTGGTCGTAGAACGCGGACTAGGATTCCCGGCGAGTCTGGGGGAGACAGTTGATACAGTTTTCCTTTGGCTAGTATCATGATACCCGCATAGATGTTGCGAATCGCGGACGTTAGTCGTGCGTCATCGTGAACTTCCAAAGCGCGCTCATAATCCTCTAACCCAACACGAATCGAATTTAGTCCGTTCTCAATGATTTTTTCCATTGGAACACCTCAGAGCTTCTGAGAGGGACTCGCCTAGAGAGCCGGAAAAGAGGTGAAGCATGTACGATCAAAGATTGAAAGAGATGGCTCCGCACTTGCCAATTCTAATTGATAATGAGACCTGCGTGTATTGCAACGCCCCTTTAGACGTGAGCTCTCGCAGCAAAGAGCACGTGATTGGTCGCCGATTCGTGCCAAAGGGAAAGTTGGATCGTCAATGGAATCTGATCCTATGGTCATGCAAGCGGTGTAATGGACAGAAAGCTGAGCTGGAAAATGATCTTTCGGCGATCTCTATGCAGCCTGACGCATCTGGTGCTTTTGAGGAGGCCGACGATGTTCTAGCGTCGGAGTCGCGACGCAAAGCCGCCAACGCCGTGAGCCGCCGCACAGGAAAGCGGGTTGCAGAAAGTGTAGAACATATAACGTTCAATGCCGCCCTTGCCCCTGGATTTGGACTCAAGTTCGATCTGACCGCGCCACCGCAGGCTGATAGCCAAAGAGTTTTTACTCTGGCCCGCATGCACACTATGGCTTTCTTCTATTGGATAACATTCGATCAAAGCAAGAAGAGAGGGTATTTTTGGCCGGGGGGATTC
>NZ_JBOHKS010000029.1:0-5266 GCF_050729195.1 Hypericibacter sp. | reverse complement strand
AAGCGCGTGTTCGATCAGATCGAGGCCCCCTTGGGCACGGCGCCGGCCGCTCCGACCGCGGCCACCGAGGCCGAGATCGCCAAGGCCGCCCGTGCCGCTTCGGGCGAGCATGAGCTCGACATGGCCGCGGTCGCGCTCTCGATCATCACGCAATATGAAGTGGAGCTGGTGCATCAGCGCCTGCGCGAAGGCACCGTCAGCCGGAAGACGACCGAGTCCAAGCTCGCCGATGCCAGCCGCCTGATGGACGGCATCAAGCAGGGCGGCGCCGAGGGCTACGTCAAGGCGGTCGACGACTTGCTCAAATTCCCGCGCCGCATCCGCTGGGGCATGCATCTCCAGCAATGGTTCGCGATCGAGCGCCCGCTGGCCGAAATGCTGGGCGACCGCTTCAACAAGCTCTTCGTCAGCTCGCTTCTCTTGATGGATCTGGGCGAGTTCCTGCGCCGCCGGGTGCGCCCGGTGGTGGGCGAAGGCGCCGCCGCCGCCGCCGGCGCCGTGCTGCAGCGCCGGCGCGAAGGCGTCGCCAAGGCGCTGGGCGCGCTGCGCCTGCAATATCCCGATTACGCGCATCAGCTCGAGGAGCTCTATGTCAGCCGCCTCGCCTTCCGCGCGATCGAGGACGGCTACAACTCGATGCATAAGGAATCGGTCCTCAGCGAAGAGGTCTACGACAATCTCATCCGCGGGCTGAACCAGCGCCGGCGCGCGGCCTTCCGCCTGCTGCGGCTCGACATCGCCATGGCGCCCGAGACCCTGCTGCAGCGGGTGCGGCTGTTCCAGGGCCTCTCGAACGATGGCCGCCGGCGCGTCGCCAAACTGATGCGCCCGCGCCTGGCGCTGCCCGGTGAGGAGATCGTCAAGGCCGGCGAGCATGGCGATTCGATGTTCTTCATCACCACCGGCGCCGTCGAGGTGGTGCTGCCGCACACGCCGGTGCGGCTCGGCACGGGCGAGTTCTTCGGCGAGGTGGCGCTCGTCACCAACCGGCCGCGCACGGCCGATGTCGTTGCCCTCTCCTATTCGAATCTGCTGGTGCTGAGCGCGCGCGATCTCGAGCGGCTCAGCGAAGCCGATCCCGAGATCGGCCGCGAGATCGCGGCCGTCGCGCAGGCCCGCATCGCCGCCTTCGATTCCGCCGTCGGCTGAGCGGCCCGAGGCCCAGCAGCTACCCCACATCATGACAGCCCTGCCGCCGGCCCCGGCCCTGCCTAGCTTGCGACCCTCGATGAGCGGCATCGGCTGGATGCTCGCGGCCGGCCTCGGCTTCGTCATGATGGATTCGACCGCGAAGTTCCTGACGGCGGACTATTCGACGGTCCAGATCACCTGGTGTCGCTATCTCTTTCACATGCTGACCGCGCTGCCGATCCTGCTCGCCTGGCGCGGCGGGTCGGTGTTCCATACGCGCCGGCTCGATCTGCAGCTGATCCGCTCGGTCCTGCTGCTGGGCTCGACCGTGTTCTACTTCATCGCGCTGCGCTACATCCCGCTCGCGACCGCGGCCTCGATCGGCTTCGTGGCGCCGCTGTTCCTGACGGCGCTCTCGGTGCCGCTGCTCAAGGAGCGCGTCGGCATGCGGCGCTGGGTCGCCGTCGGGATCGGGTTCTTTGCGGTCTTCCTGATCATCCGCCCCGGCTTCGGCCTGATGCATTGGGCCATGGTCATGCCGCTCCTGGTCGCCGCCTGCTTCGCGCTCTATCAGATCGTGACGCGACTGCTGGGTCCGATCGATCATTGGTCCGTGACGCTGTTCTATTCGGGCGTGGTCGGCCTCGTCGTCATGTCCGCGATGCTGCCGGGATCCTGGCGCGCGCCCGACGCCACGGGCTGGTGCCTCCTGATCTTCGTGGGCTTCATGGGCGCCGTCTCGCATCTCTGCATGATCCGCGCCTTCACCCTCACGCCCGCCTCGATGCTGGCGCCCTTCAGCTATCTGCAGCTGGCCTGGGCGGTGGCGATCGGTTACCTGGTCTTCGGCAACCTGCCCGACCGCTGGACCGCCGCGGGGGCCACGGTCATCGTCCTGTCGGGCCTCTATATCTGGTATCGCGAGCGCGTCCAGGCCACCTTGCGCTGAAGCCTCTCCGCCTATCCCCCGGGCGATATGGCTCGAGGGCTATGCCGGTGCTATAAGCGGCGACCATCCGGATCCGAGGCCCAAGAGGCGAAGACCCCGGACGGCATTCCTGCCGTCCATGCCCCGGGTTCAGCACTGTCAACGACAGTTTCCGCGCCGCGACGAGGCGTTCATCGGGCCTCGATTCCCGAGAGCCCCGCCTTTTCCCGGCGCCGACAAAGGAGGAACCATGGATCTCGAACAGGCCAAGAAGCTCGGCAAGAAGGATTGGCACAAGCTCGCCAGCAAGATCAAACCCGAGACCCGCAATTTCATCGACGGCAAGTTCGTCCCGGCCAAGAAAAGTCGGACCTTCGAATCGATCAACCCGGTCAATGGCGAGGTCATTGCCGAGGTGGCGCGCTCGGACGCGTCGGATGTCGATGCCGCCGTCAAATCCGGCCGCAAGGCCTTCAAGAGCGGCGTGTGGAGCCGGATGGCGCCGCGCGACCGCATGGACGTGCTCTATCGCTTCGCCAACCTGATCCGCGAGCATGCGGTCGATTTCGCGCTGCTGGACGTGCTCAATATGGGCAAGCCCGTCAGCGACATGCTCAACAGCGACGTGCCGGGCTCGGCCCTGACCTTCCAGTTCATGGCCGAATGCATCGACAAGATCTTCGGCCAGGTCACCGCCACCGCGGCCTCGGAGTTCCATTACATCGTCCGCGAGCCCCTGGGCGTCGTGGGCTGTATCGTGCCCTGGAACTATCCGCTGATGATGGCGTCCTGGAAGATCGCGCCGGCGCTCGCGACCGGCAACTCGGTCGTGCTCAAGCCGGCCGAGCAGTCGCCGCTCTCCGCCAATCTGATGGCGAAGCTGTTCATGGAGGCGGGCGGGCCCGCGGGCGTGCTCAACGTCGTGCATGGCTTCGGCGAGGAAACCGGCAAGCCGCTGGCGCTTCATCTCGACGTCGACAAGATCGCCTTCACCGGCTCGACCGAGATCGGCAAGCTGCTGATGATCTATGCCGGCCAGTCGAACATGAAGCGGGTCACCACCGAATGTGGCGGCAAGACCCCGCAGATCATCATGGGCGATGCCAATCTGGATTCGGCCGTGAACTACGCCATCGCCGGCATCTTCGGCAACCAGGGCGAGGTCTGCAATGCAGGCTCGCGTCTCCTGGTCGAGAAGAAAGTCCATGACGAGTTCCTGGATCTCTTCACCAAGCGCGCCAAGACCGTCTTCCAGCCGGGCGATCCGTTCGATCCCTCGACGCAGATGGGCCCGCTGGTCACCAAGGGCCAGCAGAAGCGCGTGTTGGACTACATCAATATCGGCAAGAAGGAAGGCGCCAAGCTCTGCTTCGGCGGCGGCGTGCCCAAGGGGCTCGAGAAGGGCGCCTATGTGCAGCCGACCCTGTTCGCCGGGGTGAAGAACGACATGCGCATCGCCCAGGAGGAGATCTTCGGGCCGGTCGCGGCCGTGCTCCCCTTCAAGAACATCGAGGAAGCGGTCGAGATCGCCAACGATTCGCTCTATGGCCTGGCGGCCTCGGTCTGGTCCAAGAACATCGACACCGCCCACAAGGCCGCGCGCGACCTGCAGGCGGGTGTGGTGTGGGTCAACTGCTTCGATCATGGCGACATGACGATGCAGTGGGGCGGCTACAAGCAGTCGGGCCAGGGCCGCGACAAATGCTTCGAATCGATGCTGCTGCACACTCAGACCAAGTCGGTCTGGATCCATCTCGAATAGGACTTCACGAGCGAGCCGGCGGGCGACCCCGCCGGTTCCTTCGGCTCAAGCGAAAGCCGGCGGGATCGAGTCCCGCCGGCTTTTTTATGCCTGGCTCCTCCTGCCGAGAGGCAGCGTCACCAGAAGATGAAATAGCCCAGCGCGCAGGAAGCGGCACCGCCGAGCAAAGCGACATAAGGCAGTATCCCCGCCTTCTTCGGCCCAAGCTGCGTTTGTCCCGCCAGCAGCAGGTCCGAATACATATGTTCGGGGAACTTTCCTTTATCGGTGACGTAGTGGCGGAAGAGGAAGAATGGCACCACCAGCGCCGCCGAAACGAAGCCCGCCATCAAGGTTCCCGCACCCCAGACATTCGCGCCGGCACCGAGCAGGAAGGCGTTCACATAGCCGAAGATGGCACCCAGCCCGAGCAACCAGGTCGGGCAGCGCCAGGGACGCCGCACATCCGGGTTGTCGAGCCGGTGGATCCAGCCGGCATTGAGATTGAGGAAGTTGAAGATCAGGTAGTTACAGTTCGAGACCGCCAGCACGAAGATGTAGTCCGACATCAGCAACAGGATCAGGTTGAAGCAGAGGTCGGTCCACATGGCGCGGGTCGGTGCGCCGTGGCTGTTCACATAGGCCAGATATTTCGGGAACCAGCCGTCACGCCCGCCCTGATTGAGCGTGCGCGAGGAGCCGGCCATGGCCGTCATGATCGCGAGCATGAGGGTGAAGAACAGCAGGATCACCAGTATTTTGGTAATGAACGGCCCGGCCTGGACCATTTCCGCCAGCGCCAGACCCATGCCGGCGCCGGAATAGATGCCGGGGTCGAGCATCTTCTGGGTCCCGAAGAAGCCCTGGAACACCACCGGGACCAGCACATAGGCGACGATGCAGATGAGGCCCGATACGATGATCGCGCGAGGCATGTCGCGGCCGGGATTCTTGAACTCGCTCATATAGCAGACCGAGGTCTCGAAGGCGTAGGCCGACCAGGCGGCGATGAAGAGACCGCCCATGAAGAATTTCAGCCCTTCGCGATCCCAGACGCCGGCGATGACCGAGCCGTTGGCGTCGGTCGCGAGCGGCGTGAAGGGCACGAAGTTCTCGCCATGCACATTGCCCGCCAGCAGCGGAATGATGCAGACGATGAAGAGCGGCAGCAGCGAGGCGATCGTCAGCAGCGTCTGGATCTGGGCGGTGCGCAGGATGCCGCGATGCTGGATCGCGAACACCACCAGCATGATGGCGGCACCCAGCAGGAAGGTCGCGTTGAAGCGCAGAGAGAGGCCGTCGGAGATGAAGCTCAGATCCACCAGCGTGACCTGCCAGGTCATGATGCTGGCGTCGGGCGCATAGAAGACCGAGAGCAGGTAGCCGGCCCCCAGCCCCGACCCGATGGCAAGCACCGGGGTCCAGGCCAGCCAGTTCGACCAGAGCGACAAGGGCGCCAGGATCTG
>NZ_JBOHKS010000028.1:0-18216 GCF_050729195.1 Hypericibacter sp. | reverse complement strand
GGCCAGGATCGCGAAGCCGGCATTCCAGGCCAGCAGCGAGACCAGGACGAGTGCGGCGATGGCGAGCCCAATGAGCCAAGGCCGTCCGTCCGGCCCCCTCATCGCCAGCAGCCGCAGACCGATCAGGCCCAGCGCGATCACGATAAGCAGAGGCGGCTGCAGGAACGACATTCCGGAATAGGCCTGGCCGAAATAGACCAGGAAGGGATAGGCCACCCCTCCCGCGGCCGCGGCCAGCAGCCACGGGCTATGGTCGGGACGCCGCATTCACAGACAGCAGCTCTTCGACGCAATCGACCACGTCGCCCACGGTCCGGACGGCCTTGAAGGCCTCCGGCCGGATGCGCTGGCCCGTCACTTCCTGAAGCTTCACGACCAGATCGACCGCATCGATGCTGTCGAGGTCGAGATCCTGATAGAGCCTTGCCTCAGCCGTTACCCGCTCCGGCGGAATCTCGAACATCTCCGCGAGAAATTCGCGCAGCTGATTCAAAATGGATTCGCGCGACGTCATCACCCACCCCTTTGGCTATCAATGAAACGTGCCAGGCTTCGTACGTTGGCGAAATGCGCCTTGACCTCATCGTTCACTGTTTCGAACTTGATGCCGTATTGCCGGCGGATGGCGACCCCCAACTCCAATGCGTCGATCGAATCGAGCCCCAAACCCGATCCGAACAACGGTTCGTCGCTGTCGATTTCCCCCGGTGTGATGTCCTCGAGTTTGAGTGACTCGATGATCAGTTTCTTGACTGCCAGTTCCGTCTCAGACATTCGCAAGCCGTTCTGCATAGTAAGCTTCCATACGCGCCACAAGCCGCCTCGAATCCATGCTGCGATAGCGGTCGGTCATGTAGCCGTCCGCCTCCAGGCACTCGCCGACCACGACCCGAAATGTCGGGCGCGTTGCCGGAACCACCCACCACCGCTCCCCCTTCGTGAGAGTCGGCGGATCGCAGGTGATCACCACCGGCAGGATTTCCACCTGGGTCAAGGTGGCGATATTGGCAAACCCCCGATGGAAGCGCGGCATGACCCCCGGCCGGCTTCGCGTCCCCTCGGGAAAGACGATGATATTGCCACCTTCGTCAAGCGACCGGCGGCAGGCCTCGATCAGTGCGCCACCCTCGAGGTCGTTCCGGATATATTCCGCCCGGCGCATGACGCCGCCGAGAAAGGGATTGTTCCAGAGTTCGTGCTTGATGATGCATTGCGCGTTGGGCGTCAACGCCATCAGGATCACCACGTCGAGCAGCGAGGGATGGTTCGCGATGATCAGGCGCCCCTGACAATGCCGGAGTGTCCCCCGGCCCTCGATGTCCAGCCGGATCAAGCCCAGCCCCCGCAGCATCGAGAGATAGATGCGGAAGACCCCGCGAAGGAGCCCCTGGACCCGCTGACGACGATGATGCGGGAACCAGCCCAGCACCGGAAGCACCACAGCCGCCAGGACGCTACCCCCCAGAAAGAAGCAGGCGAAGGCGAAGCCGGTGGCGGCTTGGCGATAAAGATGCTCAAGCGGCTTCAGCAAGACGCCTCCACTGCCATTCCTGGCGCTCGCCTTGCCACGAGGCCTCCGTTGCTTCCGTCAGGAGGAAGCGCAAAAAGGCCAGTCCCGGCGAAGGTTCAGCGTCGCCCTTGTCGCGCGGTGTGCAAGTCCCGAGCCGGAGCCCCTCTCCCGCTCCGGCAGAGGACAGCGAAAGGGCCATGGCCAAGGGCTGTGCCGCCCCACGATCGAACCAATCGTAAGGCGCCGGCAAAGGCTCGTCATAATAAAGGAAGATAACGGGCTCCGATGGCCGCTCCTGGAGGCAGGCGACCGCCTCCAGAAAGCCGAAGCCGAAGCTGTCGGGCCCGGCGGCCACGGCGACATGTCCCTGGCGATTGCCCTGGGCGATCGACAGGAGGCCGACCAGTGCATGATGGACGGACAGCGTGAAATCCGCCGGCGACACGGTTTCGCCGATGGCCAGGGTCTCGAGGATCGACAAGGTCCGCCCGAACTCGCCATGGCGCGACGCCGACACGATGCGGGAGCGGGCGGCATCGGGCAGTCCCCAGGCGCAGCGCAGCGCCGCCTGCCCGAGCGGGCTGACTCGCCGGCGCAGGCTCATCGGGACCGGCGCTGCAGGCACCGGCGACGTTTCAACCGTCCCGGCGCGTCCAGTCGCCCATTGACGCCAGGCCGCCTCGCTCTCCAGGCCTGGGGTCCAGGCGGCCCAGCCGCGAATATGGAAAGGCAGCGCGCTCACAGACTGCACGTCACGGTTGTTGCGGCCGCTGCAACGGCCAAACTCTGAACTGTTTCGGCTTTTCGGATCGGCCCGTTGTATTTCCCACTCGAATCAATGGGACCAGCCAGCACAAACCCTTGGCGCCGCGGCCCTGCGACAGGCTTCGGCATGATCTCTCCCACACAATGAGGCTTACAGGGCTCCCAGACATACCCCGCCTCATCTCACTATAACGGTTCGGCCTCAACCGCTACGATTATAGGTCACGCCCGAGACAGGTCAGGAAAAAAGATGGCGGGAACCTCCGTCGCGATGGCTCTCATGACCCTGGGATCGGCCAGTGCCGACGCGCTGATAGCCCAATGGATAACGCAAGAGGACCGGGCCCAGTTCTCGAAATATCGGCGCCCGGAGGCCCGAGCCGCCTCGCTGCTGGCCCGCGCCGCCCTGAAAGCCCTCCTGGCGCACCAAACCGCGGAGAAAAGCTGGGTATTCAGCCATGATTCCACAGGCAAATTGCGGGTGACCGCGCCCGGCATGGCCGGCATGGAGGGCTCGATTTCCCATAGTGGCACCCGTGTCGCCTGCGCCGTCAGCCGGGTCGGCCCGATCGGGATCGATATCGAAGCGCACAGGCCCCGGGCCTATGACGCCATCGCCCGTTACGGTTTCGGCTCTGGCGAACAGGCCCAGGTGACCCGCCTCGGCGCGCGGGCCTTCTACCGTATCTGGACCCTGCGCGAGGCCATGGGCAAGGCGACCGGGGAAGGCCTTGCCCTGGCCACCGACGGGGTCGACCGCGTCGACCCATCACCGGAGAAAGGCTGTTGGGTTTCGCAGCCGGCGCAGGGTCCCGCCTGGCGACTGGCCCATGAGTTCCTCGAGCCGGATTACAGCCTCGCGCTCGCACTTCCGGGCCGAGCGCCGGATTGGCGGCCAGACGCGATCGTCAGGGTGGATCTTCCCGGATAGGGCTGGCTCTACGGGCGGTTGAAAAGCGGCAGTCAAACGGCTAATGAAAGTCGTACCGCCTGAGAGAGGGAGCCCTTGATGAAGAGAATTCTCGCCCTGCTCGTCGCTACGGTCATTCTCGCGAGCTGCTCATCAACCCGGCCGATCTACAACGTCGAGGATCACCCGATCCCCGCGGCTGCCCAAGACCTGCCGCTCGATCGCATCGGGGCTCTCATCATCGAAGCCGGTCAAAAACGGAACTGGGTGTTTCAAAAGGCGGGAGCGGGCCATCTCGTCGGCACTCAAGCCGAATCGAAATACATCGCCGTCGTCGACATTTTTTTCGATCAGAAGAGCTATCGAATCCAAAAGAAATCGACCACCGGCCTCTCCGACGCGAACGGCATGATCGACCGGCACTACAACAACTGGATCCATTACCTCGAAAACGACATCCAAGCGCAACTCGCCAAGGCCACGCCCTGACGCGTATGGCCGATTGAAAGCTCGGGCTCGAACGGCTAATGAAAATCGCATGGCTTGGAAAGAAGGAGCCTTCGATGAATCGGATCCTCGCATTGCTGGTCGCCACCCTGATCCTGGCGGGCTGCATGCCCAATCAGCCGCTCTACAATGTCGACAATCATCCGATCCCGGCGGCGGCGCGCGACCTGCCCGTCGATCGCATCGGGGCGCTCATCATCGAAGCCGGCCAGAAGCGGAACTGGACCTTCGAGCAGACGGGAACCGGGCATCTCGTCGCGACCCAGGCCGATCCCAAATACACGGCGGTGGTCGACATCTATTTCGACCAGCAGAGCTACCGGATCATGAAAAAATCGACGACCGGCTTCTCCGATCGGAATGGCTGGATCAGCCGGCGCTATAACAATTGGGTCCATTACCTCGAGGGCGATATCGAGGAACGGCTGTCCACCGCCGCGTCCTGAAGCGGCCCGGACGGCCGGTTGTTAACCACATTGCTGGCCTCCGGAACCTCCGGGAGCCCGGCGACAGAAGCCGGGTTTCCCGGTAATCTGATGCCATGAACTCCGTTCGTCGATCGGCGCCGCTTCGGGGCCTTCGGATTGGGCTGATCCTCCTCCTGCTGCTCGGCGCGCCTCTCAATCTGGCGATGCCGGATGCTATGGCGGGGCCGGCGATGGGCGCCGCCATGACTGGCGCATCCGGTCAGGACTGCCCCGAGCCGGGATCCTCGGGCGGCAACCACGGCCTCCCTCACGACCATTCGTCCTTGTGCCTGTTCTGCACGGCACTCGGCGGTCCGAGCCTCGCCAGCGCCAGCGTCGAGCCGGCGTCCGAGATTTCGGTGACGCTTTTCGTCACCTTCTCCTTCGATCTCAGGGACAGGACGCTCCCGGACGAACGCTCCACACGCACGCAGTTTTCCCGCGGTCCTCCCGCGGTCGTCTGAACCGCCAAGCCTTTTCATCCCCGACGTTCGACCGACCGTTCCCCGAGGAGAATCCCGATGCGTGTCTCGCGACTTCTTGCCGCCGCTTGCGTGGCTGCCGGTGCTGCCTTCGCCATGACGGCGCCGGCCTTTGCCCATATCACTTTCGAAACGGCGGAAGCGCCGTCCAACGGCTTCTACAAGGCCGTGCTGCGCGTGCCCCATGGCTGCGACGGCACCGCCACCACGGCCGTGCGGATCCAGATTCCCGAAGGTTTCATCGTCGCCAAACCGATGCCCAAACCCGGCTGGCAGGTGACCGTGACCGAAGGCGACTATGGCAAGAGCTACGACTATGACGGCTCGACCATCAGCAAGGGCGTGAAGGAAATCGCCTGGAGCAACGGCAACCTGCCGGACAGCTTCTATGACGAGTTCGTGTTCCGCGTCCGCGTCACCAATATCGCACCCGGCACCAAGGTCTATTTCCCCGTGGTGCAGGAATGCGGCTCCAAGACCGAGCATTGGATCGAAATCCCGGCCGAAGGCAAATCGGACGACGATTACGAATATCCCGCGCCCGGCCTGACGATCGGCGCGCCCGGCGGCGGCGACTGATCGATCGGGAAACGGAAGCGGACGGGGGCGCCATGCCCTCGTCCCTTCCTCCGCTCTCATGCGACGCCTCCTGCCGGTCTTTCTGTTGCTGGCGCTGCTGCTGCCGAGCGGCGCGGCCTGGGCTCATGCCGTGCTGCTGGCGAGCTCGCCGGCCGCCGACAGCTCCCAGCCGCAATCGCCGACCTCGATCGACATCACCTTCAACGAGCCGATCCAGCTCCTGGCCCTCAAGCTGATGGATTCGACCGGTGCCGACGTGACGCCCGCGTCCCAGCCCGCCGTCACGGAAGGACTAGTCAGCCTGCCCCTCTCGACGGCGCTGCCGAAGGGGCGCTATCTGGCGAGTTGGCGGGTCGGGTCGCTCGACGGTCACGTCGTTTCCGGCAGCTTCGGTTTCGCCATCGGCGAGGCCGCCCTGCCCTCCCCGGTCGATCCCTGGGCGGCAGACGAAGGCTGGCACTGGCCCGGCTACGCGCTTCATGTGCTCGCCCGGATCCTGGCGCTGCTGGCCGCGGGCGGCGCACTGTTCCGGCTGCTGCTGAGGCCGACGGATCAACTCGTCCCCGTCCTGCGATCGCAGGAACGGCGCCTCGCCACCGCGGGGTTCGTGGCGCAGCTTCTCCTGATCGGCGCGCATGGGGCGATGCGCGCAGGATTGCCGCTGACCGGGCTGTGGGCATCGGCATCGTGGCAAGCCGCGTGGGCGGCGCCCAGCCTGTGGTTGGACGGCGCGCCCCTGCTTGGCTTCCTGATCGTGATCTTCGCCCATCGCGGGAGAATGCTGGCGTCGGTCGCGCAAGGTCTGGGGGCGCTGCTGGCGCTCGCGAGCTTCGCCGGCAGCGGTCACGTCCTCGCGGTCCTCCCGCCGATGCAGGGCCAGGCCCTGATGCTGCTGCACGGACTGACGGCCGCGCTCTGGATCGGCGCCTTCGATCCCTTACGCCGGGCCTTCGCGCGCGATGCCGGGCCCATGACGGTGGCCCTGTTCGATCGTTTCCAGCGGCTGGGGCTTGTCGCCGTCTCCGCGGTCGTCGCCAGCGGCGCCACCATGGCCTGGCTGCTCTTGCCCCGCTGGTCCAACCTCTGGGACAGCAGCTATGGGCTGACGCTCTCGGCGAAACTGCTGGCGGTTCTGACGATGCTGGCCATCGCCGCCATCAATCGCTTCTGGCTGACGCCGCGTGCGCTCGCCGGCAGCGCCGCCATGAAACAGCGGCTGCTCCTGGTCCTGCGGCTCGACCTGCTGGCGGCGCTGATCGCCGTGATGCTGGCGGTCGGTCTGTCACTGGGCCCGCCGCCGACGGCATCGCGTGTCTTCGAGTTCGCCGATGCTCAATATGTGATCACGGTGACCTTGAGCCCCGGACATGCGGGCGACAATGAAGCGAAGATTCGCATCGCCATGCCCGACGGCATGACGATCGATCCCAAGGCCGTCGAGGTCCGCGTGGAATCGCCCGCTGCCGGCGTCGAGCCCTCGACGCATCAGGCGTCGCAGATCGCGCCCGGCCTTTATCGCGTCCCGGCGCTCCCGCTCTGGGCGCCCGGCGACTGGAAGCTCCGGATCAATCTGATGATCGACGATTTCACGATGGTCACGCGCGACACCGACTTGACCTTGTCGCGTTAGCGCCTCGCCCTGACGGTCAAGTGGGACCTGGCAGGAACGCCGACTGGATGAAGCTGCGATAGAGCAGCACCTGCTGCGGCGGGATGCGCGTATCCTTCAGCGAGCGCTATAGGATGATGGCGCCTTCGACCAGGGTGGTGAGCATGTCGGCGGCGGCATCGAGATCGATGTCGAAGCGCGGCGGATGCCGCGCGACGATCTCGTCGAGATAGCCGCGGAACCGGCGGCGCCAGGCCAGCAACCCTTCCGCGTTGAGGTCCCTGATCTCACGATTGAAAAGTTGATCCTGATAGCAGATCGAGGCAGCCATGCAGCCAGGATGCACGTCCGTCATGTTGCTCAGCATTTCGGCAAAGAGCCGCAAGGCGATCAGGAAGCGGTGCAGCGGGTCGTCATGCAGCGCGCGCGGCCGAAGATGTCCTCGAGAATGGTGCGGTCGCGTTCGAGGTAGCGCTCCAGCTGGGCCTTCGCCAGGTCGCTTTTGTCCTTGAAGTGGTAGAAAAATCCGCTCTTGGTGATGCCGGCGCCCGCCACCAGCTCGTCGATCGAGGTGGCGCCGAATCCCTTCTGCAGCACGGCCGCTTCCGCCAGATTCATGATCCGGTCGCGCGCCGAGGGTTTGGCTCTCGGATTCGGGCCTTGGGTCTCGGTCATAGTCATGATTTGGACTTTACCACAGGTACAGTCGGGTTGGCATTTTGTCCTATCGCTGCGTGAAATTAGGGCGCTAACTCCTTGTCGGATTTGGGTCCTGCTCGCCGGTCCGCGGCTATACTGCAAGTCGGCTGGATCGGACAACCGCGAAGCGTATCTTCCGACTCCCCACGAACGACCCGCCGGCGCATGATCGGCGGGTGCAGAAGACAGGAGATGTTCGATGACGCGCAAAGACAAATGGGGCAACCCGGTTTCGCATATCTCAACCGATGCCGTGGCGCGCCTCGAGCGCGCGACCGAGCTGTTGGCTTGTTACCAGACCGATCCCGTCGCGGAGCTGGATGCCGCGCTGGCCGAGCATCCGGACCTGATCATGGCCCATGCGATGCGCGGCGCGATCATGACGACCACGACCGACAAGGCCTTCGAGGGCGAGGCCGCCAAGAGCCTGCTGGCGGCCGAATCGCTGGCGCGTCATGCCAATGACCGCGAACGCGGCCATATCGCAGCCCTTCGGGCTTGGCATGACGGCGAGTTCGAGCAGGCGGTCGAGCAATGGGGCCGCGTTGCCGTTGCTTATCCGCGCGATCTCACCGCCATCCAATTCGCGCATCTGGGCGATTTCTTCCTGGGCTATTCCGCCATGCTGCGCGATCGCATCGCGCGCGTGCTGCCGCATTGGGAGGCGTCCGTGCCGGGCCGCGGCTATGTGCTGAGCATGCACGCCTTCGGCCTCGAGGAGACCGGCGACTATGCCCGCGCCGAGGAGGCCGGCCGGGACGCCATCGCGCTCAATGGCAAGGATGGCTGGGGCGTGCACGCCGTCGCGCACGTCATGGAGATGCAGGGCCGGGCCCGTGAGGGTGCGGCATTCCTCCAGGACAGCGCCGATGTCTGGGCGCCCGGCAGCTTGTTCTCGTTCCACAACTTCTGGCATCAGGCGCTGTTCCATCTCGACCAGAACGACGCGAAGGCGGCTTTGCGTCTCTTCGACGAGAGGATCTCGGCCGGCAATTTCGGCCAGGCGCTGGAATTGGTGGACGGGTCCGCCCTGCTCTGGCGGCTTTCCGCCCTCGGACATGATGTCGGCGAGCGCTGGAAGGACCAGGCCGACAAATGGGAGACCCGGATCGAGGACGGTATTTACGCCTTCAACGATATGCACGCCATGATGGCCTTCGTCGGCGCTGGCCGGAACGAAGCGCGGGCCGCCTTGATCGCTACGGTCGAGCGTGTCGCTGCCGGTGGCCGCGGCACCAATGCGATGATGACGCGCGAGATCGGGTTGCCGGCGGTCAAGGGCATCGACGCCTTCGGCCGTGGGGACTACCGGACGGCCCTCGATCTGATGCTGCCCTTACGCGGCAAAGCCAGCCGCTTCGGCGGCAGCCATGCGCAGCGCGACGTGTTCTCCTGGACTCTGACGGAAGCGGCCATCCGCGCGGGCGATCGCGCCCTGGCCGAGACGCTGGCGGCCGAACGGCTGGGGCTCAAGCCGGAGAGCCCGCTCAACCGCGACTGGCGCAGCCGCGCCCGCGATCTGACGGCTCCGAAAGCCGCCTGACTACTCTCGGCGGCGTGAGGGCTGGACCGCCCTCACCCGCCGAAGCTGCGGCGGATATGCTTGAGCTGCAGGTCGATCAATCCGCATCTCGGATCGCGGAGCTGATTGACCACGTCGAAATGGTCGAGCTTGTCCGGGACCACGAGATCGACCGACTGGCCCAACCGCTGATAGAGCGCCTTCATGTCGGCCGACTGCCGGTGGAACTCGTCGGACTCGTCCTTGGCCACGACCAGCAGCAAGGGCGCCTTGACCGGATAACGCTGCCGCAATGGGCTGTGGGCCTGGACCTGGCTCGAGGTCAGATGGAGTGTCTTGTCGAGGAACGACAGCCGGATCGGCTCGAGGTCGAAGATCCCGCCGATGGCGCAGGCTCCCGCCACCACCTTGGCCGGCAGCCCCGGCGCGAAGGACGGCCAGTCGGTCGCCAGCAGCATCGCCGCCAGATGACCGCCCGCCGAGTGCCCCGCGACATAGATGCGGTCGCGGTCGCCGCCGAACTCCGCCGCGTGCTGCCAGAGCCAGGCGAGCGCCGCCCGGTTCTGATGCATGATCTGATCCATGCTCCCATGCGGCGCCAGGATGAAGTTGTTCACCACCGTGGTGAAGCCATGCGGCTTCATTCCGTCGGCGATGTAGCTGTAGTCGGACTTGTCGAGCGAATACCAATAGCCGCCATGGATGAAGACATAGATCGGCGCGCCCTTCTGGTCCGCCGGAAAGATGTCGATCTTCTCCTCGGGCGTCGGGCCGAAGGGCACGTCGATGATGGCGCGCGTCCCGGCCCGCGTCACCTCGCTCCAATGCTGCCAGGATTGGAAATGCTCGCGATAGTTCGGGAAGCGCGCGCGGTTGTTGTACTGCGCGTCGAGAGCGGCCTGGTCATATTGACGATAGATGGCCTCGGTCACCTCCGGCACGTGCGGTCGCTCCTCAGCTGGCTCGAGAGTAGAGAAGATTGAAGATGGCCTCGCTGACGGCTTCGGCGCGCTCCAGCGGAGTCCAGTGGCCGCAACGGCCGAGCACATGGAACTTCGAGCCCGCCAGCGCGTCGGCCACAGTCTTGGCCGTAGCCGGGGGCGAGGTCGCGTCCTCGTCGCCCGTCACCACCACCGAGGGGCAGCGCAGACCCGAGAGATCGGCGGCCTGCGTGCCCGCGACAGCTTCGCAGGTCTGCGCATAGCCTTCCGGATCCTGGCGCATCACCAGCTCGCGGATGAAGCCCGCGACCTCCGGCCGATGCGCCTTGGTCGAGGCCGAGGTTCCCATCTGGACCGTGATGTCGGCGATCGCCGTCATGCCCTCGGCGCGCGCCTTCGCGGCGCGGTCCTTCAAGGCCTGGCGCATTGGATCGGCCGGCGCCCGGATCGGACCGAACAGCGCGAGGCTGCGGACCTTGCCCGGATTCTTCGCCGCCAGATGCTGGCACAGCACGGTGCCGTAGGAATGGCCGACGAAATGCGCGGACTCGATCTTGAGCTCGCTCATCGTCGCCAGGATGTCCTCGACCAGGCTCTGCGTCGTGACCGGTCCATGGGCCTTGGCGCGGCCCGAGCCCGCCAGATCCTGGCGCACCGTCGTGAAGAACCGGGTCAGGATGCCGACCTGCGGCGCCCAGACATTGCCGGTGCCGCCCAGACCATGGACCAGGATGACGGGATCGCCCGTACCTGCAACTTCAACCGTGCTGCCGATCGCCATATTCAAAAACCTTCCTTGATTCAGAAATGAGTCAGCGGGCCCCGGGTGATCCCGAGGCCCGCTGTAGATCCGTCTTTCCTTACTGCCAGACCGAGACGACCTGCTTCTGTCGCTGGACCGCCTCCGCTGAAGCACCCGGCCGCTTGTGATAGGCGCCGTCCTTCATGATCATGATCAGGTTGTCGCGATCCTGGAGGATCTTGACGTTCTCGACCGGGTTGCCGCGCACCAGCAGCAAGTCGGCGAGGTAGCCCTCCTTGATCAGGCCCAGATCCGGCATGTCCATGATCTGGCCGCCGAGCTTGGTGGCGGCGCTCAGCGCCTCGGCGGGGGTGAAGCCGATGATGTTGACGAAATGCTCGAGGTCGCGGGCATTGGTGCCGAGCGGATTCCAGGCGAAGCCGTAGTCGCCACCGGGCAGGATGCGCATGCCGCGCTTGCGCAGCTCGCCATAGGTCTTCGAGCAGTTCTCCAGCATGGTGTACATCTCCATGTGGTCGGCGACAGCCTTGGTGATGCCCCAGGGCTCCGCCTCATAGGCGGTCGTGTAGATGATGCCGATCGCAGGCGCCAGGAAGATGTCGTCTTTCGCCGCCTCCAGCAGATCGAAGGTTTCGCCTTCGATGAAATCACAGTGATAGATGACGCGGAAATTATGCTTCAGCGCCAGCTTTACGGCCCCATTGGCGCGCGCATGGCAGGAGAGCCAGGTGCCACGCGAATGGCATTCCTCGGCAGCCGCGGCCACCTCGGCCTCGGTGTAGGAGCATTCGCGGCCGAACTTGCGGCGCACGAAATTGTCGCCCGAGATGTTGATCTTGACCGTATCGACGCCTTCACGGATGCAACGGCGGACCGTGGTCCGCACCGCATCCGCGCCGTCGGCAATCAGCTCGATGCCGGTGTGATACATATGGTCCTGGCGCTCGTCGCCGAGACCACCGGTTGCCGTGATCTCCGGCGAGGCCGCGCGAATGCGGGGGCCCGGGAAGCGGCCGGCATTGATCGCATTGCGGACCACGACCTCGGTGCGCATCTTCGCGGAAGCCGCCGAATAGAGGCTGGTGAAGCCCGAATCGAGCAGCAGCTTGGCGAATTCGAGCGTCAGCAGGGTGTGCTCTTCCTGCGGGATCTCCCCCAGCTCCTTCAGCTTGCCGATATTGGTGAAGGTGATGTGCGAATGGGCCTCGGTCAGGCCCGGCATCAGTGTGTTGCCGCCGCCGTCGATGACCTCGACGCCATCGCGCGAGATGCCGCCGCCCTTGGCGACGGTCTTGATGCGGTTGCCCTCGAGCAGAACCTCGCCTGGAAAGGGTTGGGTTCCCTCACCGTCGAAGATGCGGACGTTCGTGAAAAGTTGCGGCTTCATGGTTTTTGTTTCCTCCCCTTAAGCGACAGGCTCACTTGGTACGGGATGCAACGACGGCGCGACACCGCCGGCAAATGGCGAAGGCAGCCCTGTTGACGGCAAGGTCTTGGGATTGGCGAAAGTCGGCGAGCGCGCGGTGATGTGGCCCCGCAATCCAGGCGGCAGCGCCTCCTCCGCGAGATAGCCGTCGGCAGAACCTTCATAAAGCTGCAATGCCGCGACGAGATCGTCGGCATGGTCCGCAGTCAGCGTGCTGAAACGGATTCGCCATTTTCCCGGCGCATCGAACGCAACCGCACAAGGCTTCGGGCAACCGCCGACACATTCGACCAGCAGCAGCTGCCATTCCTGGGTCGTGTCCGCGTCGGCCAGCAATTCGCGCAAATTCCGGCGCAACTCCATTTCGGGAGCGCCTCCGCGCGGACAGGTCCGACAAACCGATAGCGTGTGCATCTGTCCAGGATCCTCCCTCGGGCGCCCCGATCCAGGCGGAGCCGCAGCTTGACGCCGTCTTGCCCTTCAGTCCGATGGTTTATTGCACCGGTCATGCACACGTGTCCAGCGCAAAGTGTCTGCCTCCGGCCAGGATCGAAAATCTCGCAGCGCGGCAAATTTTCGCACTGTAATATCACTCAATAACTGTGCAAATTTTCGGCAGCAGATCGCCGCGGGCCGCGCGACGGCCGCAGTTGTCCTTGTGATTGCTGCACACGTGTGCAACCATACGCCGCGGTTGGGGAAGGGCTGCATGGCTGGTTTGCGGAAATCCGGAGACGTGACGATCAAGGACATTGCCGCTGCGCTCGGCATTGCCCACTCCACCGTCTCGCGCGCGCTCAACGACCATCCGCATATCAATCCCGAGACCAAGGCGAAGGTGCGCCGCGCGGCGCAGGAATTGGGATATGCCGCGAATTCCGGCGCCCGCATGATGCGCTCGGGCGCCAGCCGCCTGGTCGGCCTCATCGTCCCCGACGTGCAGAACGAGTTCTACAACGCGGCCGCCAAGATCATGGCGGACTCCTGCGCCCGCGAGGGCTACCAGCTCGTGCTTGCCGTGTCGGAAGACGATCCCGAGAAGGAGTTGCAGCAGGTCCAGGCCTTGCGCGAGGCGCGCGTCGCCGGCGTGCTGGTGGCCGCGACCGCAAGCCCGCGCCGCGACACCGTGCAGATGCTGAAGCAGCTTCCGACCGTGCAGTTTCTGCGCCGTCATCCCGGCATCGCCGGCCATACGGTGCGGGCCGACGATGTGCTCGGCATCTACAAGGCGACCGAGCATCTGCTGGGCCTGGGCCATCGCCGCATCGGCTATGTCGGCGTGACCGAGCAGCTCAGCACCGGCCGGGCGCGCGCCGATGGCTACCGCCTCGCCTATGGCGATGCGCGGCTCAAGGTCAATGCCGGGCTGATGCGGCTGGGCGCCCCTCGCCCCGAATTCGGTCATGAGGCCCTGGTCGAGCTCTGCGGTTTGCCGACGCCGCCGACCGCCATCGTGGTGGCGAGCCCGCGCCTGATGCTGGGCGTGCTCGAAGGGGTCAATGCGCTGCGGCTGTCGGTCCCTGAGGATCTTTCCCTGGTGGCCTATAGCGATCTCGACTGGTTTCAGGTCTGGCAGCCCGCGATCACGGCGGTGGCGCTGCCGGTCGCCGACATGGCGGCGACGGCGGCCCTGCTGCTGTTCCGGCAGATCCAGCAGCGTGGGCCCGAGGGATCGGGATCGAGCACGCCCTTCGAGCCGCTGCTCAATATCCGCGGCAGCAGCGCCTCCCTGCGCGTCGCGCTCAAGCCCGTGAAGAGTGCCCGGCGATGAAGACGGTTCTCCTGACCGACTATGCCTGGCCCGACCCCGAGGTCGAGCGCAGCGTGATCGAGAGCGCGGGCTTCTCGCTGGCGATCGGCCCGGCCAAGGCCTCTCCTCCCGCCGCCATCGTGGCGCTCGCCAAGCAGCACCGTCCGGTCGCAATCATGACCTGCTGGGCCGAGGTCACGGCGCCCGCCATCGAAGCCTGCCCCGATCTCAAGATCGTGCAGCGCATCGGCGTCGGCCTCGACAATATCGACCGCGTGGCCGCGGCGGCGCGCGGCGCCCTCGTGACCAACGTGCCCGACTACTGCGTCGAGGAAGTGTCGGACCATGCGGTCGGCATGCTGCTCGCCTGGGCGCGCGGCATCGTCGCCTTCGACCGCGAGGTCAAAGGCGGCAAATGGGATGCGGCCGGCGCCAAGCTCCGGCGCGTGAGCGACCTGACGATCGGCATCACCGGCTTCGGGCGCATCGGCCGGCGCACGGCCGCCAAGATGCAGCCCTTCGGCTCTCGCGTCCTGGTCTATGATAGATATCCGCCGAGCGGCGGCTTCCCGGAGGGCGTGACCGGTGTCGATAGCGACAGGCTGCTCTCCGAGAGCGATGTGGTCATCCTGCATCTGCCGCTGACGCCGGAGACCCGCAATTTCATCGACGCGGCCTCGCTCCGGCGCATGAAGCCCGGCAGCCTGCTCATCAATGTCAGCCGCGGCGGCCTGGTCGACAATGACGCACTGCTGCAGGCGCTGGAGAAAGGTCCGCTGGGTGCTGCCGCCCTCGACGTGGTCGAAGGCGAGCCCAACCCACCCCGTGCCTTGATCGGCCATCCCAAGGTCATCGCCACGCCGCATATCGCCTTCGCCTCGACCGCCTCGGTGCTGGAGCTGCGGCGGCGGTCGGCGGAAGAGGTCGTGCGCGTCCTGACCGGCCAGAAACCGCATCATCCCTGCCCACCTCCGTGAGGGCGCGGAACTCGCAGAACTTAACGACGAAGAAGATGACTCGCAGCAAGAGGACGTGATGGCAGAGACCACCATCGTAGCAATCAAGGGGCGCCAGATCCTGGATTCGCGCGGCCGCCCCACGGTCGAGGCCGATGTCGAGCTTCGCGGCGGTGCGATCGGCCGCGCCTCCGTGCCGTCCGGCGCCTCCACCAGCCTGGCCGAGGCCCATGAGCTGCGGGACGCCGATGCCAACCACTATTTCGGCCGGGGCGTCGGTCGCGCCGTCGGCAATCTGCGGGGTGAAATTGCGGCGACGGTCACGGGGCATGATGCCGAGGACCAGGCCGGGCTCGATCGCCGCATGCGCGATCTCGACGGGACGGCACAGCTCGAACGGCTCGGTGCCAACGCGATCCTGGCCGTTTCGCTCGCCGCCTGCCGCGCCGTGGCCAATGCCAAGAAACAGCCGCTCTATCGCCGCATCGCCGATCTGACCGGCACCAAGACGCCGATGCTGCCGCTGCCGATGGCCAATATCTTCAGCGGCGGCCTTCATGCCGGCCGCGGCATGGATCTCCAGGATTTCCTCGCGATCCCGCTCTCGGCGACGGATTACGCCTCGGCGCTGCATGCGATCGTCAAGGTGCGCGATGCGGCCGAGGGCGTGGTGCAGCGTCATGGCGCGCCCGTCCTGCTGGCCGACGAGGGCGGCCTCAGCCCCGGCTGCCGCTCGGCCGAGATCGCGCTCGAGCTGATGGTCGAGGCGATCGAACGGGCCGGCTTCAAGCCGGGCCAGGATATCGGCATCGCCATCGACGTCGCCGCCACCTCGCTGGTCGACGCCGACGGGCGCTATCATCTCGCCCGCGAGGAACGCGACTATTCCAGCGCCCAGATGATCGAGACCGTCGAGCGCTGGGTGCGGAAATTCCCGATCGTCTCGGTCGAGGACGGGCTGCATGACGAAGACTGGAGCCATTGGCCCGAGCTGACGAAAAGATTGCGCCATATCCAGGTCGTAGGCGACGATCTCTTCAGCACCAATCCGGTGCGTATCCGCCGCGGCATCGAGATCGGCGCCGCCAACAGCAGCCTGATCAAGGTCAACCAGAACGGAACACTGAGCGGCACCTTCGAAGCGATCGCTATGTCGCATCGCGCGGGCTACGCCACGGTGATTTCCGCCCGTTCCGGCGAGACCGCCGACAGCTTCATCGCCGATCTCGCCGTGGGTGCGCTCGGCGGGCAGATCAAGATCGGCTCGGTCCGGAACATGGAGCGGCTCGAAAAATACAACCAGCTCCTGCGCATTGCCGAGGATTCCGAGGTCGGCTATGCCGGCACGCGGTTCCTCGCCTGCGAAGCCCGAAAGCCCGCGGCCAAGGTCGCGATCGCCTGACCTTGCTCATGTCGAGAGTCCGATGACCTCCCAGGCTCCTGTCGAGACCAGCGGGGCGACCCCGGAGTTTCCGGAAACCATGCGCCGTTTCATGGAGCGGCTCGGATTCGGCGCGAAGCCGGACCGGGCCTTTCCGCTCACCGGCGGCGTCTCCTCCGACATCTGGTTCGTCGAGGCCAAGGGCCGCCGGCTCTGCATCAAGCGGGCCCTGCCCGCCTTGCGCGTCGCCGCCGACTGGCGGGCCCCCGTCGAGCGCAATCATTTCGAATATGCCTGGTTCCAGCGGGTGGCGAAGATTCTGCCCGACGCGGTGCCGCCTTTGGTGGGGCATGACGAAGCCGCGCAGATGTTCGCCATGGCCTTCCTGGAGCCCGAGGAGAACCCACTCTGGAAACGCCATCTGCTGGACGGCAAGATCGACCCTGCCTTCGCCGGCCTGGTCGGTGAGAAACTCGCCGCGATCCACGCCGCCACGGCGGGCGATCCCCAAACCGCGGCCGGCTTCGCCACCGATGCCAGCTTCCATGCCATCCGGCTCGAGCCCTATCTCGAGGCGACGGGCCGGGTTCATACCGATTTGATGCCGCAGATCGAGAAGCTGGTCGCCACCACGGCCGCGACCAGGCTCGCTTTGGTCCATGGCGATATCAGCCCGAAGAACATCCTGATCGGCCCGAAGGGCCCGATCTTCCTCGACGCCGAATGCGCCTGGTATGGCGACCCGGCCTTCGACCTCGCCTTCTGCCTCAACCATCTGCTGCTGAAATGCATCCCGGTGCCGGCGGGTGTCGACCGCCTGGCGCAATCCTTCGAGCGCATGGTCATGGCTTATCGCGGACGGATCGTTTGGGAGGACCCGCCCAGATTCGAACGGCGCTGCGCGGCGCTGCTGCCGGGGCTCCTGCTGGCGCGCGTCGACGGCAAGTCGCCCGCGGAATACATCACCCAGGACAAGGACCGCGACATCATTCGCTCGGTGGCGCGGCCCCTGATCGCCGAACCGGTCGCGACGCTCCTCGAAGTCAGGAATCGCTGGCTTCAGCGCTTCCGGTAGGCGGCCCGGCGTCGCCTCAGCCGATATGGCCCGGGAATAGCGGCAACCCTTCGACGCCCTCGAGCTCGACGCGCCAGAGCGCGCCACCCATCGAAGGCTCCGTCGTCAATCCCGGCTTCCCGCCATCGGTCACATAGAGCGTGCTGCCGACGAAGGCACAGTTGGTGGGTATGAGCCCGATCATCATGCGCTCGACATAGGTCCCGTCCTGGCGTGCGATGTCGATGCCACCGCAATCGACGCCCGTGACATAGAGGTCGCCATTGGCCGCGATCTTGAACCCGTCGGGCACGGCTGGCGGCGGCAGGATGCAGAGCTCGGTCACCTTGCCGGCGGGACTGCGGCGCTTGACAGCACGGCTGTAGGATTCGACCCAGACCAGGCTGCCGTCGCGATCAACGCAGATCCCGTTGGGGAAGACCGGCGGCAATTCTTCGAGCAGGACGCCAGTCCCGTCCGGCTTCAGCGCGCAGATGAAGCCGACATTCGATTTGCCGACCGGGTCATAGGCGCCGCCCGGATCGGTGAAATAGAGCCAGCCATCGGGACCGAAGGCGAGATCGTTGGGCGCCAGCAGCTTGTGGCCCTCGACCTCAGTCGCCAGGATCTCGACCTTGCCCTGGGGCGTGATGCGCTGGATCGAGGGCGGACGCTGTTGTGCGGCGCGCCAGGGCCCGATCTTGCCGCCATTCTGCGTCACATAGAGATAGCCGTCCGGAGCCGCGAGCACGGCATTGGGACCGCCGCCGACATCGGCGAATTGCCGAACGCCGATACCGGGGGTCCAGACCGAGACCTGGCTGCGATAGCTCTCGACGAACAGGATGCGGCCATCGGGCAGCGGCGCCGGCCCTTCGGGCCAGCCGAGGCCGGA
>NZ_JBOHKS010000027.1:0-14260 GCF_050729195.1 Hypericibacter sp. | reverse complement strand
GGGGAGGGGCGGTGGAGTTTCTCGGATCACAGCCAGCCTTTCTTCTTGACGTCGGCGAGCGTCTGATCGAGCGACTTGCGGGTGAGTTCCATGAACTCGTCCACATGCGCGGTGGTCCAGATCAGCGGCGGCGAGAGCAGCATGGTGTCGCGCGTCGCGCGCATCACCAGGCCATTGGCGAAGCAATGGTCGCGGCAGAGGGTGCCGACCTCGCCGATGGGGTTGAAGAATTTCCGCTTGGCTTTGTCCTTCACCAGCTCGATCGCGCCGATGAACCCCAGCGAGCGCACCTCGCCGACGAGCGGATGGTCCTTCAATTCGTTCAGCCGCTTGGCCAGATAAGGCCCGGTCTCGTTATGGACGCGGGTCACCAGACCCTCGTCGCGCATGATGCGGATGTTCTCCATCGCGACGGCGCAGGAGACCGGATGGCCGGAATAGGTGTAGCCGTGATTGAACTCGCCACCCTTGTCGCCGGCGATGACATCAGCCACGCGCTTGCCGACCATGACCGCCGAGAGCGGCAGATAGCCCGAGGTCAGGCCCTTGGCCAGCGTCATGAAATCCGGCTCGATCTTGAAATGCTCCGAGGCGAACCAGTAGCCGGTGCGCCCGAAGCCGCAGATCACCTCGTCCGCGATCACCAGCAGGTCATACTGCTTGCAGATGCGCTGGATCTCCGGCCAGTAGGTGTCGGGCGGAATGATGACGCCGCCGGCACCCTGGATCGGCTCGCCGACGAAGGCCGCGCAATTCTCCGGCCCGAGCTCCAGGATCTTGTCCTCGAGCGCCTTGGCCGCCTTGCGGCCGAACTCGGCCGGCGTCAGGTCGCCGCCCTCGCCGTACCAGTAGGGCTGCTGGATATGCACGAAGCCCGGCAGCGGCAGGTCGGCGATGGCGTGCATATAGCTCATGCCGCCCATCGAGGCCGCCACCATGGTCGAGCCGTGATAGCCGTTATGCCGGCCGATGATGGTCTTCTTGGTCTTCTTGCCCATCAGGTTCCAGTAATGGCGCGCCATGCGGGCGATGGTGTCGTTCGCGTCCGAGCCCGACAGGCCATAGAACACGCGATCGAGGCCCTTCGGCGTCATGTCCGCCAGGATCTTGGAGAGCTCGGCCGCGGGCGGGGTCGTGGTCTTGAAGAAGGTGTTGTAGTAGGGCAGCTCGATCATCTGGTCATAGGCGACCTTGGCGAGCTCCTTGCGCCCATAACCGAGATTGACGCACCAGAGGCCGGCGAAGGCGTCGAGCAGGCGGCGGCCGTCCGAATCATAAAGATGCGTGCCTTCCGCGCGCGCGATGACGCGCACGCCCTGGCCGGGCAGCGCATGCTGGTCGGTGAAAGGATGAAGATGATGGGCCAGATCCTGCGCCTGCCATTCGGCGGTGGAGTTGCGGCGTGCGGTCTGCGACATGGAGCGATTCCTTCCGAGTAAAATCTTTTTGCTGGCATAGGGGAGAGGGCCGCCGCCTGCGAGTGAAGCAAGGGCAGGGCGCGGCCGGAAGCCGGAAGACCGGTCTAATGCTTTATGGATTGAAGCCGATGCGGGCGCAGAGGATGAGCAGCTCCGTCTGCCGCGAGCGCACGGTGTCTTCACCGGTGCGGCTCGGCCTGACGGAGCGGGCGCCCGATCGGCCCTCGGGGCCGATCGGCCCCACCGAGGGGCGGATCGTTTCCTGCATCATCGGACGCGAAACCTAGCACGAGGCCGGGTGCGGCGGGAAGCAGGCCCGATGCGCCGGGCCATGCGCGCCTTGCGGGGCTCGCCATGCTATAAGCGCAGCGTTTGGAGATCGGACGAGTTCGCAAAGGTCGTCAGCATCATGGAAACCCTGAGGATCTTCCTCGAGGGGCTGGGTATTTTGTCCATCGTCGCGGCCCTGGCCTGCGCCGGCCCGACCTTCGTCTTTTCCGGCCTGCGCAGTCTCGGCTCCGGCGCGAGCCGGGGTCTGCGGCCGGCGGCGGTCGTCGTGATCGGCGGCCTCGCGGGGGTCGGGATCCTTCTATTCTGGGCGGGACGCTCGCTGTGAGCGCCGCCATCACAAGCGCGGCGAAGCGATGAAATCGGCGTTCGGTCTTCTGATGATGATCCTCGGCATCCTGTCGGGCGGTGCGGCCCTGGTCTGCATTGCCATCGTCGCCGTCTTCTCCGACATGCGAACCTTGGGCGCGGGCGGCAGCGGCGGGGCCACCAGCGATGCGGTGGCGATCATCGCCGGATTTGCGACGGCAGCCCTGTTGCTGTGGTTTGGCGGTCGGTCCATGCGCCGTTCGGCAGCCGCCGAATCGCGATCCAACCCCTGAAAGTTGTGATAGCCTGATCCGGTGCACTCCTTTTTCGCGAGTGGCCGGGACGGATATGAAGCTCATCTCCGACGCCTATCTCGAGCAGAATCGAAAGCTGCATGAACAGGGATCCTTCGGCATCAGCGGCCATCACTGGGCGGCCAGGATCGCGTCGCTGGCGGAGATGTTCCATTGCCATACGATCCTCGACTATGGCTGCGGCCGGCAGACGCTTCGCGACGCGCTCAAGGGCCGGGACTTCGAGGTTCGGGGATTCGATCCGGCCATTCCCGGCCTTGATGCACCGCCGGAGAAGGCGGACCTGGTCGCCTGCACCGATGTCCTCGAGCATATCGAGCCCGAATTTCTCGAGTCCGTGATCGCGGAGATCGCGCGCTGCGCCGCCAAGACGGTCTTCCTGGTGGTTCACACCGGCCCTGCGGTCAAGACACTGCCGGATGGACGCAATGCGCATCTGATCCAGCAGCCTTATGCATGGTGGCTGCCGAAGTTCGCGGCGCACTGGGAGCATTTTTCCGAGCGCGTGGGCGACAACGCCTTCTGGTATGCCGGCAAGGTCCGTCCCGCTTGAGAGTCCGTGAATGCGAAAGGGCCGCATCGGTTGACGATGCGGCCCTTTCTGCTTGCGGAAGTGAGGACGCCGATCAGACGTTGAGCAGCAGATGCTCGCGTTCCCAGGAGCTGATGACCCGCGAATAGGCCTCGAGCTCCGACCGCTTCACGAAATCGACCGCCTGGCAGAAGCGCTCGCCCAGGATCGGCTTGACCTGGCGGCAGGCATTGAACCGGCTGAGCGCGTCGTAGAGCGTGCGCGGCAGGGTGTGGGCGAGGCGATAGGCGCTGCCCTCGACCTGCTTGCTGGGCTTGAGCCGCTCGATCATGCCGAGATAGCCGCAGGCGAGCGAGGCCGCGATCGCGATATAGGGATTGGCGTCGGCGCCGGCGAGCCGGTTCTCGATGCGCCGTCCGCTGGCGTTCGAGATCGGCACACGCAAGCCCACCGAGCGATTATCCACGCCCCAATGAACATTGATGGGCGCGTCGAGATAGGGTTGCAGGCGGCGATAGGAGTTCACATTGGGCGCCAGCAACGGCATCACCAGCGGCAGATAGCGCTGGAGGCCCGCGACATGGGAGCGGAACAGGGCGGAATCGCTGCCGTCGCGATGGGCGAAGAGATTGCGGCCGGTGCGCTTGTCCACCACCGACTGGTGGATATGCATCGAGCTGCCCGGTTCGTTGGCGAGCGGCTTCGCCATGAAGGTGGCATAGACATTGTGGCGCATGGCGGCGTGGCGGACCGTGCGCTTGAACAGGAACGCCTGGTCGGCGAGCCAGAGCGGGTCGCCATGATTGAAGTTGATCTCCATCTGCGCCGCGCCGGCCTCATGCGTCAGCGTGTCGATGTCGAGGCCCATGGTCTCGCAGAAATCGTAGACATCCTCGAAGATCGGATCGAACTCGTTGGTCGCATCGATGCCGTAGGATTGCCGGCCCGTCTCGGGGCGGCCGGAGGCACCGACCGGCGGCTGCAGCGGCAGATCGGGATCGGTGTTGACCTGGACCAGGAAGAATTCGAGCTCGGGCGCCACCACCGGCCGCCAGTTGCGCTCGCTATAGAGCTCGAGCACGCGCTTCAGCACATAGCGCGCGGCGATATCGACTGGCTTGTCCTCGGCGTAATAGGCGTCGTTGATGACCTGTGCCGTCGGCTCCTTGTACCAGGGGACCAGCGAGATCGTGTCCGGATCGGGACGCAGATAGACGTCGGGATCCTGATCCGTCGCCATCGAGCTCTCGTCATCGTCGGGATATTCGCCGGTGACGGTCTGGAGATAGACGCTCTCGGGCAGGCGCAGATTGCTGTCGCGCGTGCTTTTGATGAACTTTTTCGCGGGCAGGATCTTGCCGCGGGCAATGCCCGACATGTCGGCAACGAGGCATTCGACCTCGTCGATCTTGCGCTCGGCGAGAAACTCTTCCAATTGTTTCATGATACTACCGGATTGGCCGGAACTCGGCGGCCGCCAGGATGGCACGGGCCCTCACGCACTGGCAAGGCGCGGAATGAATAGGAAAATATACCGCCCCGAGGAGGCTTGACGCCGTGGCTTTCTGCCCTTTGCCTATGTCTCATCGGCGACAACGCGATCCTCATCGTTCATTCATCGAGCAGCGAGACCCTCTGCATGGCGACCCTCACGATTCTCCTGGCGCTTGCCGGCATCTGGACCGTCATCTTGCTGACGCCGGGGCCGATCCTGCTGATGACGGTGCGCTATGCAGTCGCGGGCCGGCGCATGGCGGCTTTCCAGATGGCGCTGGGCTCGGCCCTGGCGGAGGTGATCTGGGCGACCGGCGCGCTGATGGGGTTGCAGGCGATGCTTGCCGCGATGGCCTGGGTCTATGACGGGCTGCGCCTCGTCGGCGCGGCGCTTCTCATCGTCATTGGCATCCGCATGATCGTCGCGAGCTTCTGGCAGGGCGGGGCGCTCTCGTTGCCCGATGCCGGGATGGGAGCCGACCGCAATGCCTGCCGCTGGGGCTTCGCCACCGCCGCCGCCAATCCGAACGCCGTCGTCTTCTTCAGCGGACTGTTCCTGTCGCTGATGCCGGTCCATCCGTCGCTGTTCCTGCAGATCGCCGCCGTCGCCATGATCGGGATCCTGTCGCTGCTCTGCGACTTCGTCCTCGCCTGCGCCTTCTCGCATCCGATTGTGAGAGCGGCCTATGGCCGTGCGCGGCATTGGCTCGACCGGATTGCGGGCTGTATTTTGATAGCTGTGGGATTTAGGGTAGCTGTAACGCGTTAGACGGCAGATTCATTGGCGGAGAGGACGTGATTACATCGCCAGCAGGCGCACAGGAGAAGTTCACGGCATTGGAGCGAGCCGTGATGAAAGAAATCTGCGTGCGAGACTTGGCCCATGGTGCCGTTCTCGAAGCGCAGCTGGTTGGCGCAACTGTTGTAAGTCGAAAGAACACGGGAGCAGGGTTCTACACCGATTTTTCGGTGTCCAGGGCGGTCGCCCCTATAACCACGTCAGAGAAAATGATCGGCGAAGTCTGGGCCGAGATTAAAGGCTTCATGGACCCTATGACATTCTTGATCTTTATTGAAGATGGTTACGCCTGCTGTCTCGAGGGAGCTGCAGTACGCGACAGCACCGTCGATGTCGACTTAGGCGCGCTGAAGTTTGAGATTCTTCCGATTTGACTTTGAGGATCTTTGACGTCGTCAGAACGTGACCGCGTCGCTGGTCACGAGCTCGACGAAGGGGCCGCCGAGGGTCTTGTTGTGGTGCGCGATGATCTGGGCCGCCGGAAGGACCGGCGTGTCGAAAGTCGAATGCGCGTCGGAGACCAGGGCCACCTTGTAGCCCAGCGCGACCGCGGCGCGGCAGGCGGTATCGACGCAATATTCCGTCTGCAATCCGGCGATCACCAGCCGGTCGATGCCGGCGCGCATAAGCTGGGCGTGGAAGTCGGTGTCGTGGAAGGCGCCGACATGGCGCTTCTCGATGACCGGCTCGCCGGCTCGCGGCGCGACCATCGGGTGGTGCGCGAAGCCGGGCGTCCCCTTGGCGAGGCTGTCGCCTGGGCCGCCGTCATGCTGGACATGGAACACCGGCGTTCCAGAGGCCCGGGCGCGCTCGAGCAGGCCGGCAATGCGCCGCAGGATCGCGTCGCTGCGATAGGGCGGCGGCGTGTCCGCCAGCATGCCCGTCTGCATGTCGATGACCACCAGCGCCGTCGTCATGCCAATCTCCGTCGTGCGCGAGCCCCTGGCTCTTAGCTGAAGGCCTGGATGCCGGTCTGGGCGCGGCCGAGGATGAGGGCATGCACGTCATGCGTTCCCTCATAGGTGTTGACCGCCTCGAGGTTCATGACATGGCGGATGACATGGAACTCGTCCGAGATGCCGTTGCCGCCATGCATGTCGCGCGCGGTGCGGGCGATGTCGAGGGCCTTGCCGCAGGAATTGCGCTTGATGAGCGAGATCATCTCCGGTGCCGCCTTGCCCTCGTCCTTGAGCCGGCCCACGCGCAGGCAGGCCTGCAATCCCAAAGTGATCTCGGTCTGCATGTCGGCGAGCTTCTTCTGGATGAGCTGGTTGGCGGCGAGGGGACGCCCGAACTGCTGGCGGTTGAGCGTGTAGTTGCGCGCCGCATGCCAGCAGAACTCGGCGGCGCCGAGCGCGCCCCAGCCGATGCCGTAGCGCGCATTGTTGAGGCAGCCGAAGGGGCCCTTGAGGCCGCTGACATTGGGCAGCAGGTTTTCTTCCGGCACGAACACGTCCGCCATGACGATCTCGCCGGTGACCGAGGCGCGCAGCGAGAACTTGCCCTCGATCTTGGGCGTCGTCAGCCCCTTCATGCCGCGCTCGAGGACATAGCCGCGGATCTGGCCGCTGTCGTCCTTGGCCCAGACCACCATCACATCGGCGATCGGCGAATTGGTGATCCACATCTTGGCGCCCTTGAGCACAAAGCCGCCATCGACCTTCTTGGCGCGGGTGCGCATGCTGCCGGGATCGGAGCCGGCGTCGGGCTCGGTCAGGCCGAAGCAGCCGACGATCTCGCCCGTGGCCAGGCGCGGCAGATATTTCTGGCGCTGCGCTTCGGTGCCATAGGCGTGGATCGGATGCATCACCAGGCTCGACTGCACGCTCATCGCCGAGCGATAGCCGGAATCGACCCGCTCCACTTCGCGCGCCACCAGCCCATAGCTCACATAATTCACCCCGGCACAGCCATAGCCCTCGATGGTCGAGCCCAGCAGCCCGAGCGCACCCAGCTCGTTCATGATCTCGCGATCGAAGCGCTCATGGCGGTTCGCCTGGAGCACCCGCGGCATGAGTTTTTCCTGGCAGTAGGTGCGGGCCGTGTCGCGGATCAGCCGCTCCTCCTCGGTCAGCTGCTCGTCGAAGAACAGCGGATCCTCCCACTGGAATTCGGGGCGGTGGGACTTGGCGGAAGCGGATTTATGCGTGGCGCCAGCGGCGGTCATCGCGGGTCTCCTGCGACGGTTCGGATCGGATTTGAGCCGGTCTCTTACCATGAGTTGGCGCCCCTGCCCATGCGCCTGCAAGCGGAAAGGGGCGGGACTGTCCGGGGCTGCCGAAACCCTTGGTTATGAAGCCATAACCGCCGTCAGGCGGCGTCGGCCTGGCGGCGTCGCTCGCGATAGCGGCGGACCTTGGCGCGCGAGCCGCAGACCTCCATCTCGCACCAGCGCCGGCGATGGTTCTTGGTCAGGTCGAGAAAGACCCAGCCGCAATGGGCGCCCGGGCATTGCTTCACCTGCTCGTGCGCCGGCCCGGTGAGCAGCTCGGCGGCGGAGCGGGCGATCGGCCAGAGCGGCCGGTCGAGCGCCGGTTCGGCCTCGCTCCAATCCCAGGCGAAGCCCGAGGCCTCGGGGCGGATCGTGGCCTGGCTCATGGCCCGGGAGAGCTCTTGATTCAAAATCAGGAGAGCATCAGCCGGCGGGGTCGTGCGGTGGCCGAGGGCTTCCGCAGTCGCATAGATGGCCTCGCGCAAGTCCAACGCCCGGCGCAACACGCGGGCGGCGGCCGCACCTTGCAGGGCGGCAAGCTCCGACAGGCTCTGGCGCTGCGCCGGTGCGAGGAGCCCCGCATGTTCCGCCCAAACCAGCAGAAGGTCGTAGCTGCGCAGATGCTCCTGATGGCGCGGCGTGCCCCGCCCGCTGCTGGTATTGGCGAAGTTGAGACAGGCGATGCCGCCGATCAGCGCCAGACCGCCCGCGCGGCTCGGCGGTTCCTCGGCGGATTCCAAAAGAGGGATCGGGTTGCGTTGCATCGCTCTCTGATACCATCTAAACTAACTTCACTGGTAACATAACAGGGGCCGAAAAGCGAGCCCCGGGGCGCAAAGGGCGGGCGCTGGCAATGGAGCTGAGAAGCATCAGGCGCAACTCGGTCTGGGCGGCTCTGATCCTGTGGCCGCTGTTGACCATCTCGTTCCCCGATAACGCCCGGGCGCAAGCCGAGGGCACGGCCGCGACGCATTGCCAGGAGATGTTGCGCGCCTTCGACCGGTCGCCGCTCTCGGTCACGATCGAAACCGAAGACCATGGCCTGGGCGAGAGCACCGCCGTGCGCATCGATTGGAAGTCCGAGAAGGGCGCGGACAAGGACGGCTGGATCATTTGCTATTTCCTGCCGCGCCACAGCGAGGCCGACGCCTGGCAGATCCAGCAGCTCGATACCAGCCGCTACGGCACGATGAGCCGCTACGACATGCAGCAGCTCTACAAGCTGGAGCATCTCGAAGACCTGATCCCGGAGGACACCGCGCCGAAGGCACCGCCGACGCCGGAGGCCAAGGCGCTCTATTTCCTGCAGCAGGGCATCAATGCGATCTCGCTCGGCTGCGTCTATGCGCTGATCGCGCTGGGCTTCACGCTGGTCTACGGCATCACCCGCGCCATCAACTTCGCCTTCGGCGAGGTCTATATGATGGGCGCCTATTTCATTCTCCTGACCAACGCCGCCATGCTCTATGTGCTGGGCCAGACCGGCACCGGCGTGCTGCTATTGGTGTTCTGCTTCGGTCTTGTCGTCTCCGCGGCTTATGGCTGGGCCATGGAACGCACCGTGTTCCGGCCCTTGCGCAATGCCCCCTCGACCGTGCCGCTCATCGCGGCCATCGGTCTCTCCATCATCCTCAAGGAATCGGTGCGGCTGCTGCAGGGAGCCAAGACCCGCTATCTGCTGGTCGACCAGTTGCAGAGCTGGCCGCTCGTCACCGGCCACGGCTTCGACCTCTATCTCAACCAGGGCCACGCCATGGTCGGCGGCGCCACGATCGTCATCCTGGCCTTGCTTTGGTGGGTCAGCATGCGCACCCGGTTCGGCCGTCACCAGCGCGCCTGTGCGCAAGACCCGCGCATGGCGAAGCTCCTCGGCGTCGATGTCGACCGCACCATCGCCATCACCTTCATGATCGGCGGCACCCTGGCCGGGGCGGCCGGAATCTTCGCCGGCGCCCAATACGGCGTCATCAACTTCCACATGGGCACCTTGATGGGCTTCAAGGCGCTGACGGCCGCCCTGCTGGGCGGGATCGGCTCGCTGACCGGCGCGGTGATCGGCGGGCTGCTGATCGCGCTCACCGAGACACTCACCTCCGCCCTGGTCGGCGCGGCCTGGAAGGATATTGCCGTCTTCATCGTCCTGGTCCTGGTGCTCCTGCTGCGCCCTGGCGGGCTGATGGCGACCCTAAGGTCCAGGACGGCCGACGAACGGGTCTGAACATGATGTCATGTGATCTCGCGGCCGCCGGCGAACTGCGGTCTGTTAACGATCCGGGCGCCATGGCACTGTTGTTGCCGGCGTTCGGACGTCCCGCTGGCGATGGTTCCTGGCTGAGCCGCCAATCTTCAAAAACCCGCTTGCTGGCCTTCCCGGCGCTGGGCTATAGGGGTCGAAAGGCCAATCGCGGATCCAACCGCTGGCATAATGATCAAAACAGGGACTGGCTCGGTCACGAGCGTGAGGGGAGGCTTTCCGGCCAGGACGCGGGATTCTGCGTCCTCCAGCACTTATATCGGCGGCGGCGCCAGCCGCGCGCGTATGGCGCGTGGCCTGTTCGACTGCCACCGGCTGTTGCCGGTGTCTCCCTCGCGGGCCGTCTGCGGGGAAGCAGAATGGAATATTTCCTACAGCAGCTGATCAATGGACTTACGCTGGGCGGGGTCTACGGACTGATCGCGATCGGCTACACGATGGTGTACGGCATCATCGGCATGATCAATTTCGCCCATGGCGACATCTACATGATCGGCGCCTTCAACGCGCTGATCTGTTTCCTGGTCTTGGGTTATCTCGGCATCACCTGGGTGCCGCTGGCGATCCTGATCGTATTGATCGTCGCGGTCGCCTTGACGGCGGTCTATGGCTGGACCGTCGAGCGCATCGCCTACCGGCCCTTGCGCGGCTCGACAAGGCTTGCGCCGTTGATCTCGGCGATCGGCATGTCGATCTTCCTGCAGAATTTCGTGCTGCTGCTCCAGGGCGCGCGCGGCAAACCGCTGACGCCGCCGCCGATCTCCGGTGGGTTCACGCTCATGGAAGCCGATGGCTTCACGGTCGAGCTCAGCTATCTGCAGATCACCATCATGCTGATCACGGTGGCCCTGATGTTCGGCTTCACCATGCTCATCACCAAGACCTCGCTCGGGCGCCAGCAGCGCGCCTGCGAGCAGGACATGAAGATGGCCTCGCTCCTGGGCGTGAACATCAACCGCACCATCGCGACGACCTTCATCATCGGCGCGGCGCTCGCGGCCGTCGCCGGCCTGATGGTGACGCTCTATTACGGCGTCATCGATTTCTATATCGGCTTCGTCGCGGGCATCAAAGCCTTCACCGCGGCGGTGCTCGGCGGCATCGGCTCGATGCCGGGCGCCATGCTCGGCGGCCTCCTGATCGGCCTGATCGAGGTGTTCTGGTCCGCCTACTTCACGGTCGAATACAAGGACGTCGCGGCCTTCACCGTGCTGGTCATGGTGCTGATCTTCCGCCCGACGGGCCTGCTGGGCCGCCCGGAAATCGAGAAGGTCTGAGATCATGGCGGTAACGACCACCACTCCCGCTGGTCCCGATATGCAGGGGATATTGAAGAAGGCGGTCCTCGCGGCCGTCGTCACCTTCCTCCTGGCCTGCTCCATCGTCGGCATCGAGACGGTGAGCTCGACCGGCCAGCTCGTCTTCGTCACACGCTATTCCGAGGTCTTCATCGCGGTCCTCGGCGTCTTCTTCGGTTCGATGGCGATCAGCCTGATGCGCGCCGGCCATCCGATCCCGGCCCTGATCGGATCGGGCGTCGTCACGGCAGTTCTGGTCGTGGCCCTTCTGCTCGAGGAGAGCAGCGGCGTCGCGCATATGCTGCTGCCGTTCCAATCGGTCACCGTCGATTGGGGTGCGGCGATCGTGCCGGCGGTGATCTGCATCCGCGCCGCGCAGCTGGTGTTGAAAGCCCGCAACCGCGGCCGCGCGGTGGAGGAGAAACCCTCGATCGGCGCGCAGTTCGGCGCCGCGGTGCGCCGCTTCCTGCCGATCCTCGCCATCATCCTGATTGCCCTCGCGATCATGCTGCCCTGGCTGCCGATGGGCGCCTCGAAGCGCAAGGTGATCGACATCTGCACGCTGGTCCTGACCTACATCATGCTGGGCTGGGGCCTCAACATCGTGGTCGGCCTCGCCGGCCTGCTCGATCTGGGCTATGTCGCGTTCTACGCGGTCGGCGCCTACAGCTACTCGCTGTTCGCCGTCGATTTCGGCTGGAGCTTCTGGATGTGCTTGCCGATCGCCGGCATGCTCTCCGCTTCCTTCGGTCTGTTGCTGGGCTTCCCGGTCTTGCGCCTGCGCGGCGACTATCTGGCGATCGTGACACTGGGCTTCGGCGAAATGATCCGCATCATCCTGATCAACTGGTGGTGGGTGACCGGCGGCCCGAACGGCATCAACAAGGTCGCCCGGCCCTCCTTCTTCGGCTTCAGCTTCGAGCGGGTCGCACCCGATGGCGGCATGACGGTCTATGACCTGTTCAGCAAGCTGTTCGGCACCGAGTTCTCCTACAATCCCTATTGGCGCATCGTCTTCCTCTATTACCTCATCCTCGCCTGCGCCCTCGTCACCAACTTCTTCACCTTGCGAATCCGCAAGCTGCCGCTGGGTCGCGCCTGGGAGGCGTTGCGCGAGGACGAGACCGCCTGCCGCGCGCTCGGCATCAACCCGACCAACACCAAGCTCACGGCCTTCGCCTGCGGCGCCATGTTCGCCGGTTTCGCCGGCTCCTTCTTCGCCGCGCGCCAGGGCTTCGTCAGCCCCGAGAGCTTCGTCTTCATCGAATCCGCGGTCATCCTCGCGATCGTCGTGCTCGGCGGTCTCGGCAGCCAGGTCGGCATCGTGCTGGCGGCGGGCGTGCTGATCGGCCTGCCCGAGCTGTTCCGCGAGCTCAAGGATTACCGCATGCTGGCCTTCGGCATCGGCATGGTGCTGATCATGATCTGGCGGCCAGGTGGTCTCCTGGCCCATCGCGATCCGACCATCCGCCTGCACCCCAAGAATGCGGGCGGGGGAGGGAAGCAGCCATGAGTGCCAGCATGGTAACTCAAGCGGGGGCAACCCAAGGGGCGGCAACCCTGGCGGCGGTCGAGCCGCTGCTCCGGGTCGAGCATCTGACCATGCGCTTCGGCGGCCTGGTGGCGATCGACGATGTCTCGTTCGAGGCCAAGCCCGAGCAGATCACGGCGATCATCGGCCCGAACGGCGCCGGCAAGACCACGGTCTTCAATTGCCTGACCGGATTCTACAAGCCCACGGTCGGCAGGCTCACGCTGAACGCGCGCCATGGCCGTTTCCTGCTGGAGCAGATCGACGGCTTCCGCATCGCGCAGCGGGCGAAGGTGGCGCGCACCTTCCAGAACATCCGGCTCTTTCCCGGCATGTCGGTGCTGGAGAACCTGATCGTCGCACAGCACAACAAGCTGATGCGCGCCTCGGGTTTCAGCGTCGCGGCCTTGATCGGCGTCGGCGGCTACCGCCAGGCGGAGCGCAAGGCGGTCGAGCTGGCGCGCCATTGGCTCGAGAAAGCGCAGTTGATCGACCACGCCGACAAGCCGGCGGGCAGCCTGCCTTATGGCGGCCAGCGTCGGCTCGAGATTGCGCGTGCCATGTGTACGGAGCCGGTGATCCTCTGCCTCGACGAACCGGCGGCGGGCCTCAACGCGCATGAATCGCACGAGCTCAACGCGCTGCTGCTCTGGATCCGCGCCGAGTACAAGATCGGCGTCCTCCTGATCGAGCATGACATGAGCGTGGTGATGGGAATTTCAGACCATATCGTCGTGCTCGATTACGGCCGCAAGATCGCCGATGGCACGCCCGAGCAGATCCGTAAGGACCCGGCCGTCATTCGCGCCTATCTCGGCGAAGCCGAAGACGACGAACTGCCGCCCGAAGTCGCGGCCGATCTCGGGCTCAAGAAGTGAGGGCCCGGCCATGAGCGACACTCTGACGAAGCCCGCGCCCGCTGCGGCGCCCGCCGGCGCCATGATGCTGCAGATCCGCGACGTCCATACCTTCTACGGCCAGATCGAAGCCCTGAAGGGCATCGATATGGACGTGCGGCAAGGCGAGATCGTGACCTTGATCGGCGCCAACGGGGCCGGTAAATCGACCCTGCTGATGACGATCTGCGGCACGCCCGCGGCGCGCGAAGGCCAGGTCATTTTCGAAGGGCAGGACATCACCAAGCTGCCGACCTTCCAGATCATGCGGCTCGGCATCGCGCAGTCGCCCGAAGGCCGGCGGATCTTCGCGCGCATGACGGTGATGGAGAACCTCCAGATGGGGGCGATCACCGCCGACGAGAGCAAGTTCGCCGAGGATCTCGAGCGCATCTTCGCGCTGTTCCCGATCCTGAAGAAGCGCCAGTCGCAGCGCGGCGGCACGCTGTCGGGCGGCGAGCAGCAGATGCTGGCGATCGGTCGCGCCTTGATGAGCCGGCCGCGTTTGCTGCTGTTGGACGAGCCCTCGCTGGGCTTGGCGCCGCTGATCGTGCGCCAGATCTTCGAGGTGATTCGCGACATCAACCGGACCCAGGGCATGACCGTGTTCCTGGTGGAGCAGAACGCCTACCATGCGCTGCGTCTCGCGCATCGCGGCTACGTGATGGTGAACGGCGAGATCACCATGTCGGGCAGCGGGCGCGAATTGCTGGCCAATACCGAGGTGCGCGCCGCCTATCTCGAAGGCGGACACTGAGAGCGAGGGAACAGGCAGATGGAATTCATCCTCGGCGAATCCATTCCGGTCTTCATCGGGCTGACGATCATCCTCTTCGGCGGCGCCTCCTTCATGATGGGACAGGCGCTGGGCGAGACCTGGCGGCCGGCCTGGCAGAATGTCGTCTATGGCATGCT
>NZ_JBOHKS010000026.1:0-23310 GCF_050729195.1 Hypericibacter sp. | reverse complement strand
CAGTTTTTAATAGAAGTTTTTGATCTAGTTTAGGGAAGTGCTGAAGCAAATCTGGATGCGGGTTCTTCTGTTCAGTTTTCCCAAGGGTCAGGACGTGGATGCCGTTCTGCCGGAAGTGCTCCAGTATCACGTCGGCGGCGTCATCATCGCCTCGGCGACCATCTCATCGAAGATGGCGCGGATGTTGAGGTCCGAAGGGATGCCGACCCTGGTCTTCAACCGCGCGATCTATGAAGGTCAGGTCAACTCGGTCTGCTGCGCCAACGAGCCGGCCGCGCGCCTGGTGGCGCAACGCCTGTTGAAGGCAGGCCACCGCCGCTTCGGTCTCGTCGGCGGACAGGCCGATACATCGACCCATATCGAGCGGCGCAGCGCTTTTGCGGAGACGCTGCGCAAGGCCGGCGTCAAAAGCTTCGACGAGGAAGGCGGCCTCAACAGCTATGAAGGCGGCTTTGCGGCGGGAATGAGCCTGTTGAAAAGAAAGCGCCGTCCGGAAGCGATCTTCTGCATCAGCGATATCGCGGCCCTGGGCGTGCTCGAGGCCGCCCGCCATGGGTTGGGGCTGGATGTGCCCGGCGATGTCTCGATCGTCGGTTTCGACGATATCCCGGAAGCCTCCTGGCCGAGCTACAACCTGACCACCGTAAGACAGCCGGTCGAGAAGATGGTCGCGGAATCGATCTCGCTCCTTCTCGGCCAGATGCAAGGCAAGGAGCCTCAACGCAAGACGATACGCATTCCGGGCGAGTTGGTCATCCGGACCTCCGCCCGACTTTGAACCCGCAACGAGGCAGGGTCATGATCGCAGACAAGGACATCATCTCGGCGGTGAACGCGCAGGCCGGCACCGCGGTCGAGGTTTTGCGCTTCGTGCATGCTCATCCCGAGCTCGGTCATGAGGAGCGCGCGTCGTCGGCGCATATCGCGGGAACGCTCGCGAGCGGCGGTTTCCAGGTCGAGCGCGGCGTGGGCGGCATGGAGACGGCGTTTCGCGCCACCCTGACCGGCGCGCGGCCGGGCCGTTCGGTCGGCATCGTCGTGCTCTATGATGCGGTGCCCGCCGTGCGCGCGAACGGCAGCATCGAGGCTGTTCATTCCTGCGGGCACGGGCCGATCTCCGGCGGCACGACCGCCGCGGCCCTGGCGCTGGCCGGCCTCCGCGACCGCCTTGCGGGCAAGATCGTCCTGTTCGGCTGTCCCGCCGACGAGATCCATGCCCCCGGGAGCGTCGCGCGCGGCGGTGGCAAGGCCCTCTCCGCCGCGGCCGGGCTTTGGGATGGGATCGACGCGGCGCTCTATGCGCATCCGGAGTTCATCAACACGGTCTCGAAGGCCTCGCTGTGGATGCGCCGGGACCAGGCGACCGTTTCAGGCCTGCGCTCGCTGCGCAAAGGCGTCGTGACGGAACCGATGGCCGCCCTGCGCCGCCTGACCGCGGTCCTCGACCAGGTCGAGCCGGATCGCGTCATCGCCGAGGATGTGCATTTTCACGGCGACATCGAGGAAGGCGCCGGCCTGGTGCTGACGGCGAGCTTCCTGCTCTTCGCCGACGATGAAGCGGGGCTCGCCAAGGCCGCGAAGCCCCTGCGCGACGCCCTGACTGGGGCGCAATGGTCCGAGGGGCGAGTCGTGTGCGGCGTTCGACCCAACGACCGCGTGACGTCGGCGGTCGCGGAGGCCTTCAAGGCCGCGGGCCGCGACTTCGTGAAGGATCCGCCGCCCCTCCCCTTCGCCACCGATTTCGGCAATATCTCGCAGCGGGTCCCTGCGGCCCTGATCGGCATCGGCCGGCCGGGCGGATGGGCTTTTCATACCGACGAGGGCGCCCGGCAGTTCGCAAGCCCCGACGGCGAGGAGGAAGCCCTCGGGATCGCCCGCGTCCTGGCGCTCGCCGCGGCCCGCCTGAGCGAGCCGCAGTAGCCCCTTCAGTCCTCGCGCCAATCCGTAACATCCGGACCTCCGCCCGGCTTTGAATCCGCAACGAGGCGAGGCGACGATCGGGTATCCCGCCGCAACTAGGCGAGCCGATAGGTTTGGTAGTCGATGTTTCCCGTCCAGAGCCAAAGCGCCAGCATCGGCTGCTCGGCCGATCGGATCGAATGAAGCACATTCGGCGCATGATAGATGAGCGAACCGGGTGCTTTGTTCTCCGGAGGCCCGGAATCCTGCTGCCAGCTCCCCACCCCGCTCAACACCAGATAGAGCTCGTCCGCTTCGTGAGCGTGGGGAGGATAGAAGGCGGCGGGCGACTGCAGATATAGCCCCCATCGAAAGCTGCGGCAGACCGCGATTCCGTCGGGACCGGCGAGCTCCAACACGGCCGAATGCTGCTCGAATTCCGCGGGTAACGAGACCGAGCCCGATGTCCAGGGTCCGGTCAGGATCTCCTCCCAAGGCAGATCGAACCGCCTCGCGGCCTCCGCCACGGCGCCTGGCAGAAAAGCCATTCCCTTCGGACCGGCGCGCTGCCCGGCTATGAAGTCCGAGGGTGTTTCACTCATCGCCTTCGCAGCGGCAACCGCCCGGACGTCCCGGGTCCCTCGAAGAATCTCGCTGGCGTTGCGTGCCGCCCGGCTTGCCCAATGCTCTTGCATCGCCGGCCGGAAGGTCAGACAAACCACCACCGCTCGAAGAACTTCAGCCCATCCATATCCCAGTCCGATCCCATCTTCTCCGGGTGCGCAATCTTGTCGCTGGTCGCAAACACGTAGTTCGCGAACATCGGGATGACCGCGCCGCCGTCGTCCCGCACGAGTTTTTGCATCTCCGCATACATACCGCGCCGCTTGTCATCGTCGAGCTCGCCGCGCGCTTGAACCAGCAGCGCGTTGAACCGTTCATTGTTCCAGTGGGTGTCGTTCCAGGGAACTCCCGCGGCATAAGCGGTCGTGAAGGTCCAATCGGCCGTCGGGCGTCCGCCCCAATAGACCTCGACCCAGGGCTTCTTCAGCCAGATGTCGGACCAATAGCCATCATTCGGCTCACGAATGACCTTCAATGTTATGCCGGCCTTCTTCGCCGACTCGGAATAGACCTGCCCCGCATCGACACCGCCGGCAAAGGCCGCGTCCGCACAGCTCAGGCTCACTTTCAGCTCGGAGATGCCCGCCTTCTTCAGATGGTACTTCGCCTTGTCGGCGTCGTAGCTGCGCTGCTCCAGATCGGCTGCGAAGAACCGGTCCGACTTTCCGATCGGGTGGTCGTTGCCTTCATACCCGTAGCCATTCAGGATCTTGTCGATCATCTCTTTGCGATCGACAGCGTATTTGAGGGCCATCCTGACGTCATTGCTGTCGTAAGGGGCCTGATCGGTGAACATGTCGAACGAGTAGTGCTGCGTTCCCGATGTCTGTTCGACGCGGATGCGGGGATTCGAGCCGAGCTGTTTGACCGTTTTAAGGTCGCAGTTGCTCATCACGTCGATGTCGCCGCTGATCAGCGCACTGGTCCGCGCCGAAGCATCGAGAATGGTGAGAAGCTGGACGTCATCGAAGAAGCCGCGCTCGCTGTTCCAGTCATTCGGGTTTCGGCGCAGCTGGGCCTGGATACCGGGCACGAATTTGACCAGCTCGTAGCTGCCACAGCCTATGGCGAACGTGGAATCCACCTTCCCGTCCGTCGAGGGCAGAATTCCGAGGTGGAAATCGGAAAGAACGTAGGGAAAATCCGCGTTCCCGCTTTTCAGCACGAACGTCACGCCATCAGGGCCATCCGCCTTGATATCCTCGATCTGCTCGACAATTCCCTTCGCTCCCGACGTGCTGTCCGGGCTGCGATGCCGGTTCAGCGAGGCGAGAATATCCGCCGTCCCGAGGGTCTTCCCGTTGTGGAAAGTGACGCCCTGCCTGATCTTGAAATGCCACGTCCGCGCATCGGCGCTGGGTTCCCAGCTCTCGGCCAACCCGGGCGCGAGGTCGCCGCTCGCACTGGCTTCCGTGAGGCCGTTGAACAGCGCGTAGGCGAGTGTCTGGGTGAAGCCGTTGTCGCATTGCGCCGGGTCGAGGATGTCGGTGGTGGAACCGTGGGCCAGCCCCGCTCGTAGGCTGCCTCCCCGTTTTGGCGCCGCGCTCGCGCGATCGGATAGAGCCAGCGAGGACACCATTCCCGCCGCCGCGGAGAGCAGGACGAAGTTGCGCCGGGACATTGACGTGCGGGACATGGGTCACCTCTGAAATTGCCTGCATCAACAAGCCTGAGCCCCCGCGGAAGCGTCAAAGTATTGTTTCTCAAGGCCATATGAATTATTCTCATGGGGTGCGGGTCCCTCTAAACGCCCTTCGAACCTTCGAATGCGCAGCGCGAATGCTTAGCTTCAGCCGGGCGGCGAGCGAGCTCGGGGTTACGCAGTCCGCCGTCAGCCATCAGATTGCGTCCGTTGAGCGGATACTGGGCACGAGGCTGTTCCAACGAACGCCGCGCGGCATCGATCTCACGCCCGAAGGAGAGCTGCTGCAGCATCATGTCCGCGAGGGTCTCGAGAAGATCCTCGAAGGAATTGCGCTGGTCGGAGCGGGCCAACGTCTGCAGAGGAAGCTGCGCCTCCAGGTTTATGTGACGGTCGCGGTGCGATGGTTGATTCCGCGCCTGGCGAGCCTTCGTGTCTCGGTGCCGGACATGGCGATCGATCTGGACAGCACGATCATGAACTGGGATTTCGATCCCAGCCGCGCCGATGTCGGGCTGGTCTATGCCGTGGCACCTCATTCGGACGAGGTCAGATACGAACGGCTTGGCAAGGCCGGGACGGTGCTGGTCTGCAGTCCGGAAATCGCCGCGCTCGTCAAACCGGACAGGCTGGGCTCATTTCGCAAGATCGAGGTCGCAAAGCTGTCGGGCGACTGGAGGCAGTGGCAGGACAAAAATGGATTGTCGGCAGTCCATTTCGCCAGTTCGGAACAGTTCGACAGTTTTCTTCTTGCGATCGAAGCCGCGGTCGATGGTCAGGGCCTCCTAGTCGTACCGGAGTTCATCGTCAGAGAGGATTTGAAAGCCCGGCGGCTCGTGACGCCGGTTGGCTCACCAAGCGCCCAGGAAGGCGAATGGTATCTGGCGTACCGCCGGGCGCGCTCGAGCGATCGGCAAGTGCTCAAGCTTCAAGAGTGGCTTTTGAAGCAGTTTCGCGATGTGGACTGCAAGTAGTCGCCGCCGCAACGAGCGGCGGACATGGCCTTCCTTGAGAAAGCGGGGGACCAGGCGGGCCCTAACCTCGCCTCAAGAATAGATCAAGGCGCTGTGGCTCACCTCGATCGCGGGCAAGCGGTCCTTGTCGATCCAGTAGTCGTGGCTGTGCTGCCATTCCGGCTTGTCGCCGCATTTCGGCAGGAGATGCAGGCTGCGCAGGATGTAGTTGGCGTTGAAGTTCTCCGGCTCGACCCAGGGCCCAACGCGCATCGCCGCGTCCTCGGACCGAAGCTTCGGAACGACCTTCTCGTACCCCTCGTCCTTCATGTGATTGAGCAGGCGGCAGACGAAGTCCGAGATCAGATCGGCACGCAACGTCCAGCTCGACCGGATATAGCCGAACACCCAGGCCATGTTGGGCACGCCGGTGAACATCATGCCGTGAAAGCCAACCGTGTCCGCGAAGTCCAGCGGCTTGCCATCGACCACGAATTCGATATCGCCGAAGACGCAGAGAGTCAAACCCGTGGCCGCCACGACGATGTCGGCGGCGAGTTCCCGGCCGGATCTCAGGATAATGCCCGTCTCGGTGAAGCTGTCGATCTCGTCGGTGACCACCGAGGCCTTGCCGGCGCGGATGGCCTTGAGGAGGTCGCCCTCCGGAATGACAGCCAGCCGCTGCCGCCAGGGGCGGTAACGGGGCGTGAAATGGGTATCGACGTCGTAGTCCTCGCCGAGATGGGCGCGGATGACACCCAGCAGCTCCGCCTTGACGATCTCCGGTTCGTCGAAGGTCCGGCGCTCGAACGCGGCATCGTCGTGAAGGATCTTCTGTCGGACGATCTCGTGGATCCACGCCTCCTTGATCTCCAATCGCCGCAGCTCGTCGGCCAGCGGAATCGTGTTGGGGCTGGCATGAAAATAGGTCGGCGAGCGCTGCAGCATGGTGATGTGGCGGCAGTCCGGCGCCATGGCGGGGATGATCGTGGCCGCGGTCGCGCCGGAGCCGATGACGACGACTTCCTTTCCCCTGTAGTCGAGATCCTCGGGCCAGTTCTGCGGGTGAATGATCGGACCCCCGAAGCGCTCCATGCCGGGCCATGTCGGCATATAGCCTTCCGCGTGATTGTAGTAGCCCTGGCACATCCACAGGAACTTCGCGGTAAAGGCGACGGCCTCGCCCGTATCGCCGCGACGGCAGGTCACCGTCCACCGGTTGCTCTCGCTCGACCAGCTGGCCGTCGAGACGGCGTGCCGATAGCGGATATGCCCGCCGAGGTCATTCTCGGCGATGACCTCGCCCATATAGGCAAGGATCCTGTCCGCGGTCGCGATCGGCGGACCGATCCAGGGCTTGAAGCGATAGCCGAAGGTGTAGAGGTCGCTGTCGGAACGAATCCCGGGAAACCGGTGGGTGCGCCAGGTGCCGCCGAAACTTTCCTGGGCCTCGAGAATGACGAATCTCGTCGAGGGGCATTGCTGCGTCAGATGATAGGCGGCGCCGATCCCCGAGATGCCCGCGCCGATGATGAGGACATCGCAGGTCTCGACAGTGCGAGCGGGCGACTTCTCGATCTCAGTCCGGCCGTCCATGGGCGTCCCGCCTCCTCGGCGAAAATCACGACAGGTCAGCTTGTTTGCGCAGGAGAGCCGTCAGCTAAGGGAGCGCCGTAGCGCATTGTCGGGATTTACGAGCCGCGCGTCGCCCCCCGTTCCGGTCTGAGCATAAGTCCCGGTTCTCGCGCATGGCAAGGCACACCCTGGGTGCCATGATTCGGTGCTTCGTCCCTGTAGGACCGTCCGTCCGGGCCCGGAGGCTGTGCTCGGCCTCGGCGCCCCCGGAAGCCTGGGGACCGCAGGATCGGAAGCTGAGGGCCGCCTTGGTCCCGGCTGCCCAGTGAGAGCCCCATGGGATCCTCTTTTTCCAGGGGAGTTTCCATCAAGCGCATATGGAGTTCGTGGTGCTTCACCGCCTCGCATTCGACAAGAGCATCACCGTGGTCAACTCCGACTCCTTCTGGATCGATGGCTACTTCCTGGAGACCAATCTGGAGCAGATTCACGACGGCGATCCGGTGACCATCAAGCTGATGGGCTTCAGCCAGACCCTTCGGGGCCATGTCGACAGCGTCGCCCGGGGCATCGATGTGGCGAACGCACAGCCGGACTCATCGGGATTCGCCTCGGTGAACCCGATCTTCACCTGGGTTCGCATCACCCAGCGCGTCCCGGTGCGAATCCATATCGACCAGGTCCCGGAGGGCGTGCGGCTGGTGGCCGACATGACCGCCACTGTGCAGATCGATCCTGCCCCAAAGTAGCTCACGGCCGGCTGATGCCGACGCCGTCATTTCCGGTACATATTCGCGCCGGGCACGAAGCGGCGCCCTTCGTCACGGGCATAACCTCATGCAGCAGCGTGGCGGATCAGATGACGGTGGTAAGCTGCGAAGCGCCAGCCACCACCAGATGGGCAATCGATGAAAGGCTACATTTACATCACGGGAACCGGCGTCGATCCCATGCTCCGCGGCAACCTCGCCGATCCGACATTTGGGGAACCGCCGACGCTGGGGCCCTGCATGCCCAACATCCGCCGGGCCGTGGCGATCGGAGACTGGATCTTTATCGTCAGCGGCAAGGTGACCGGTGCCCGGCAATATGTCATTGGCGGCCTGCAGGTGGCCGAGAAGATCGATGCGTGGACCGCCTATGCTCGCTTCCCCGAAAACCGGCTGGTCGCCGCCAATGATGGCCGGGTGACGGGAAACATCATCGTGCAGGCCGACGGCAAGCATCATCCTCTCGACTGGCACTCGGATTTCCGTTTCGAGGAGCGTGCCAGGAACTTCGTCGTGGGGAGCGCGGCCGTGGTGCTGTCATCCCCGGACAACGTCGAGTTGGGGCGGCGCGAAACGCTCCCGCTGTTATCGAAGATCATGGGACGACCGGATGCCCGGCGTGTCATCGACGCCATGGGCCGCATGTCGAAGTTGAACGAAGACCAAGTCCTGGCACTATTGGGCTGGTTCGCCCGAATCAAGAAAGCAGCCGCATAGACGGCCACGCGGTAGCGAGTGCAGCTGAATTCATCTGCTACTGTGCCAGCGGACGGCACCGGAAAGCCGATGAGCAGGAATGTGGCGAGCGCCGAACGAGCGGATATCGAGATTTCCGACCCCTCTTATGTCGCACGGAATCCTCCGCCTTTCTCCATGCCGCGCCAATCGAACATCTGCCGAGAACGGCGGACCTTCTCCTCAATTGCCGTACATATGCACGCCCAGCACGAAACGGGCACCCTTCGTCACGGGCATCACCTCATGCAGCAGCGTGGCGGACCAGATGACGGCGGTGCCACGCTCGACCTCGTAATAATGGTCGCCATATTCGCGGAAGCGCAGCGCGCCGCCCTCGTAATCGCCGGCATTGAGATTGATGGTCATGGTGAAGCGGCGATGCGCGGTTTCCTTGGTGGCATTGTCACGATGCGCACGGAGCACGCCGCCCGATGCCGAATCGTAACGCGCGATGCGGTAATCCTCGCGCTGGCCGACACGGGTCTGGAAGGCCTTGCGGATCTCGCGGGCGACGCGGCGGTTGAAGCAATGGTCGAGGAATTTCTGGGCGCCCGGCTCGCGCACCACATACTCCGTGAGCTGGCCATAGGCGCCGGCATGATCGACCTTGAAGTCGCCGGTTTCCCGATCGTGCCCCTCGCTATGGAAACCGTCCGACCGCCATGCGTTCACCGGCCGGTGAAACAATTGGACCAGGCGGGCGCAGTCGGCCTCGCCCAGCACGCGCGGCAACAGCAGGATAGGGGCTTGCGTCTGTACCCGCAGCCCGCGCGGCGGAAAACCGGCGCGCAGACAGGCAAGCACAGAATCGGCCAGCGCCGCGGGTGAGGGCGCGCGCAGGATGCGGGCGATCCGATGATTGCGATCGAGGATGACCGCGAGCAGCGCCGCCTCCGCGCCATAGATTTCGTGGATGTTACCCGTGGGATCGCTCATCAGCTTGAAGGGCAGCTGCAGCGCGGCGTGGGTCGCCCGGTTCGCTTCGAGCGCCATCCGGCTGAAGGCGAAGAGCAGCGCGTCGAGCCCTGCGAAATCCGCCCCGCGATCGCGAAAGGCGATCAGCGTCTCCTGCAGGGAATCGCCGTCGGCGGGACAGAACAGCAGGACAAGCGGTCGCCCCGTCACGAGATCGGCATGGGTGAAAACCGGCGTCCCCGTCTCGTCGAGGGCACCCACGGGCGGCGCCGGATCGCCCGCTTCGAGCGGAACGGCGCCCGGCAGCGAGGCCGGCACTCGATTCAATGAACTGACGGCATCCTCCAAGAGACACCTGTTCAAAATCGATTTGTCTCGGCAATCGGTGATGGCAGGCAAGATCGGGCCCCGCCGGCGTCCGGCGATCCCGGCCGGCCGTCGCGGCAAAATTGCACTATGAATTATTTCTTACCGGCGGCCGCGCCGGACATCGCCCCTTATGCGGAGATTGCTACCAAAGCAGAGCCTCCGCAAGGGCGAGTCCTGGCCAGGACTGCATCCCTATGAAGGAGCCGATCTCCCGTTCTGCCATTGCCCGGAGGACCGGCCCCGCCGCCGGACGTGGCCCGCCCCGTCCCCTATCTCCTTGTCGCGGCGCAACGAAGGCCGCCCCCCGCGATCGGAACGGGTCGATTCTCCAGACCGTTTATCGCTATGCTCCCGGCAAGCAATCATCGAGGCATCTGGGCCTATGACCGTCCCGGCCAGGCAAATCTGGCGTATCCTCAAATCGGCCATGCTCGGCTGGCTCGACGACCGCTGCCCTTCGATGGGCGCCGCCATCGCCTATTACACGGCGCTTTCGCTGGTCCCCCTCCTGATCCTGGTCATCGCCATTGCCGCTCTCTTTTTCAGCCGTGAGGCCGCCCAGGGCGCCATCCTCTCGGAAGTGAGCGGCCTGATCGGCCGAACCGCCGCTACCGCACTGCAGGCCCTGATCGTGAGCGCCAGCGAGAAGGGGTCCGGCACCCTGACGGCGATCATCGGCGGGGGCGCCCTGATATTCGCGACCACCGGTGCGGTCGGAGAGATCCAATCCGCGCTCAATATCATCTGGAAGGCGCCGCCGCTGAAGGAAGGCCCGATCGCCACGCTCATCCGCCGGCGGCTGCTCAGCCTGGCGCTGATCGCCGTGATGGGCTTCCTGCTCGCGACGTCGCTGGCCATCAGTGCGGTCCTGGCCGCCTGGAACGACTACATCGCCAGCGCTTTCCCGATGTTCGATGCCATCTTGTGGGCCGTGAGCTTCGTCTTCTCGCTGATCGTGATGACGGTTCTGTTCGCCATGGTCTTCAGGATCCTGCCGGACGTCGACATTGCCTGGCGGGATGTGTGGATCGGCGCGATGACGACGGCTTTCCTGTTCACGATCGGCAAGTTCGCTATCGGCGTCTATATCGGCACCAGCAATTTCGCCGCGAGCTATGGCGTGGCCGGGGCCTTCGTCGTCATCCTGCTCTGGGTCAATTACACCGCGCAGATCCTGCTGTTCGGCGCCGAGATCACGCGCGCCCAGGCCGAGCAGCTCGACCGGTAGCCCCGCCTTCTCTACCGGACCGCACTCGGGAAGCTCGCGCGAAGAAAATCCAGAGCGGGCCGATCGATGGTACGGCCGGGGAAATCCACCCGCTCCTCGAGGTTCTCGGCGCTGATGAAGGCGTCCAACGCCTTCGCCGTCGCCTCGTCCCAATCGCCACGATCCGCACCGTCATAGATCCCCTGCCGCTGCATCATACGCTGCAGCTCGGCTAGCAACGGCCGGTCGATGGCCAGCTTTTCGCCGGCCGGGCTCGATCCGAAATGGAGCCGGTGCAGCTCGACCAGGCGCGCAAGCTCCTTCATCGGATCGGGATGGTCATCGACCCGGAGATCGACCAGCACGTCGTTCATGCCGCCATAACCGCCTTTGTCGCGCACGACATAGAGGGCGGCAGCCTGACGACCGCGGCGGTCGCCGCCGGCGTTGTCGCCAGCGATGAGCGCCTTCAACAGCCGGTCCGACAAGGCGCCGTCCGCGGCCTCAAAGTGGCTCGCCATGGCGGCGACAACCTCCGGATCGGCCAGGATGTTTCCCTGGCAGGCGAAGCCATGACCGACACGATGACCCGCCCAGGCATGGCAGCCGGCACCGGTATGGGCCGCGGCCCGGCCCTGCGCATCCACCATCCCCACCTGGCGCAGGTCGCGTCCCGCGTCCTCGGCGATCAGCTTTTCCAGCGCCTGCTCTGCGGAAAGCCCCGCGCGCATCATGCGGATGCCATCCGGCCCGAAAGCGGTATTGGAATAAGATTGCGTCGCGACCGCCCCCGCACCGGCGCTGGCCCAGGGCACGACCGCGCCGCAGGCCAGGAACTTCGATGCGACCGCGATGCCGAATTCGCCGCCGGCGAGGTCCGCCGCGACGATCGAGAAGGTGGCGACCACCCGGTCGCGCCCTGCCGTCCTATCCATCGAGTTTCCTCCCATGACGTCCCCGGCTTACGACCGGCGGGCGATTGTGACAGACCGGCTCGCCCAATCGGGGGATGACGATCTTGTCATTGGCTTGAATGAGTTGACTTCGCCTCAACCGGCAACAGAGAATAAGGTCGATGATATATAATATATGAAGAACACGGCACGGCTAAAACCCAGGGAGGCAGAGATGCAGGCGGGACTTACGCGACGACTGTTTCTGGCCGGCGGCTCGGCGTCGGTGGCTTTGCTGAGTGCGCTCACGGGCAAGATGGGCAGCGCGCTGGCAGCGGACATGATCGACGAGATCCATTGGGGCCTGCCCTCGGTCAAGGACACGATGTTCGTGCCGCGGGCCTGGAGCACCTATGTCGGCGCCATCATGTCGCTGGTGCAGGAGGGCTTGCTCGCTTTCGGCGACGATCTCGGCCTGGAACCGGCCTCGGCGGATTCCTGGAAGCAGACCGATCCCACCACCTATGTCTACAGCCTGCGCAAAGGCGTCACCTTCGGTGACGGCAGCCCGCTGACGACCGACGACGTGATCGCCTCCTACAAATTCCACATGGACCCGAATTCGGGTTCGCAGCTCGCGGCCTTCTTCAGCTCGGTGGACACGGTATCCGCCTCGGGGCCCAGTGAGATCACCGTGAAGCTGAAATCGCCGAACGTGCAGTTCCAGTATACCGCGGCTCATATGGCGGGCTTCCTCTTCAAGAAGAGCCAGCTCGAGGGCAAGATCGAGGATCTGGGCGGGCCGGACATGTTGGTTCTCGGAACGGGACCCTACAAGCTGGTTGAGTTCTCGCCGGCCGAACGCGCCGTGCTCGAGGCGCGGGACGATTATTGGGGCGCGAAGCCGGTCGCCAAGCGCATCGTCTTCACCTCGATCCCCGACCATCAGACCCGCCTCCTCGCCATGAAGAACGGCGATATCGACGGCACTTTCGACCTGGCGATCTCGGAGATCGACCAATGGAAGGCGCTGGGCAATGTCGATGTCATCACGGCACCGTCGCTGGGCATGTTCGCCATCACGCTCGATCATTCCAAGGCGCCCTTCGATGACGTCCATGTGCGCAAGGCAATCGCCTATTCGGTCGATCGCGAGGGCCTGGTCAAGGCGCTGCTGAAGGGCAATGGCGAGGCCGCGACTGCGCTCAATCCGCCGGAGATCTGGTCCGGCGTCCTTCCGGTCGACGCGGTCAAGGCGTTCTACGCGACCCTGCCGGGTTATCAGTTCGACCTGGCGAAGGCGAAGGCGGAGCTCGCGCAGTCGGCGCATGCGAGCGGCTTCGAGATCACCGTGCCGGGGTCGACCGCCGATCCCTACATGATCAACATCCTGCAGAGCGTCGCCGAGAATCTGAAGCAGATCGGCATCACCATGAAAGTGCAGGAAGTCGACGACAACACCTGGCTGTCGGGTTATTTCCGCCATGAGGATCTCGGGATGCAGATCATGGCCTATTACCCGGACTTCGCCGATCCGGCGAACTATCCCTATCTGTTCTTCGATAGCGCCAATGCCGCGAAGGACGGCATGAACGGGTCCAACTTCAAGAATACGGATGTCGACAAGGCGCTTGACGCCGCGAACAGCGAAGGCGATGCCAAGCTGCGAGCCGAAGCGCTGAAGCAGGTGTTCAAGATCGCCAACGAGGATGTGGCATTGGTGCCGGTGTTCTGGCCGGCCTCCGCCATGGCGATCAACAAGAAGTACAAGCTCACCGGCTATACCGCCTTCTGGTACAACATCCCTTGGGCGATCCGGGGTTTCGGCTTGAAGTAAGAAGAACCACGGCACCGGCGGGACCGTGGCGCATCCGCGGTCCCGTTCCCGTCCCTCGGCATGGCGAGCCTCGCCTTGCCGCCGTTACAGAATCGGATCGCAATCGCCATGGAACCGGCCGCAACCGTTCGATTTGCGCAGGTGCTGGAGCGTCTCGACCGGGTGAAGCTCCCTTCGGGTCTCTCTTTCCACCGCAGCGGCCGCACGCTGGCGGCAACCGTCAGCCCGGCGACACGCGAAGCGGGGAAAAGTTATCAGAGCCGGATCTGGCGCTTCACGCTGGATGGCGGCGCGAAACAACTGACGCATGGGCCCGGCAACGACGACCAGCCTGCCTGGTCGCCGCTCGACGACCGGCTCGCCTTCACTTCGGATCGCGCCGTCAAGGGCAAGGCCGATCTCTTTCTACTCGAGCGGGGCGAAGCCCGCCCGCTGGGCCGGATCCCCGGCACGATCGAGGCACTGCGCTGGAGCGCGGACGCGAAATTCCTGATCGCCATGGCGGCCGATCGCGGTCTCGACCATGCCGCGACCAGCGGCGCGGTCCGGATCTGGTGGGACGGCATGGAAGACCCCGCGGTGACCAACGCCGCGAAGGCGCGGCGCCGGCTGTTCCGGGTGCGCGTCGCCGACGGCGACACGGTCGAGATCGGCCCGAGGGACCAGGCGGTCTGGGAGTTCGATCTGCTGGGCGCCGACAGCGCCATTGCCTTGATCTCCGAGGATCCCAGCGAACGAGGCTGGTATCATGCCAAGCTCGCCCGCATCGACTTCGACCCGCGCTCGGTGAAAGTCCTGTATTCCTCGCGCTGGCAGCTGCAGGGCCCGGCGGTGTCGCCCGACGGCAAGCATGTCGCATTTCTGGAAGGCTGGTCGAGCGACCGCGGCCTGGTGGCGGGCGAGATGCGGCTGCTCGTGCTCGCCACCGGCCAGATCGTCACACTCGCTGCCGATGGAGAGACCAACATCAGCAGCCTGCAATGGCGGGACGATGAGAGCCTGTGGTTCGCCGGTTGGTCGCGGCTGGGCTCGAATCATGGCGTCGTCCGGCGCGACGGCAGCATCGAATGGATCGAACGCGAAGATGCCGTCGTCGGACCCACCAGCTTCCTGGCCTCCGTCACGCCCACGCCCGACAATAAGGGCCTTGCCGGTATTCGCGAGGCTGTCGGCGCGCCACCGGAGATCGTCTTCAAGACAGCAGCGTGGAAGTCGGGCTCCAATGTCGGGTGGAAGCCGCTGACCACGATCAATGCGGCGATCATGCGGGACTATCCGGGTTATCCCGAGGTGCGCGAGGCGCGCTGGAAGGGCAAGGATGGCCTCGATCTGGAAGCGCTGGTCCTGTTGCCGCCGGACCGTCCCTCCGGGCCTTTGCCGACGATCGTCGATATCCATGGCGGACCGACCTGGTCGGCCAAATACGCCTTCAATCCCGGTTACGCGCTGCCGCTGGCAGCGGCCGGCTATGTTGTCTTCCTGCCGAACTATCGCGGCAATACCGGATGGGGCCAACCCTACTCGAAACTCAATATCGGCGATCCCGGCGGCGCGGAGTTCGACGACATCCTCGCCGGCATCGACTGGTGCGTCGCCCAGGGCTTCACCGACCCGATGAAACTCGGCATCACTGGCGGCAGCTATGGCGGCTACATGACCGCCTGGGCCGTCGCCACGACCGACCACTTCAAGGCGGCAGTGATGGTCTCCGGCATCGCCAATCAATGGAGTTGCCATTATTCCTGCAATCATGATTTCGGCGAATACATCGTCGGCGGGCCCTTGACGGAAGAGCGATTCCGCAAGCTGGCGATCGAGCGCTCGCCGCTGTTCCGCCTCGACAAGCCGACCACGCCGACGCTGATCCTCCATGGCGTCGAGGATCGCTGCACGCCACTGGGCCAGGGCCAGGAGTTCCACAGCGCGCTGCGCGAGCATGGCGTCGAGACCGAGCTGGTCGCCTATCCGCGCGAAGGACATGGCAATCGCGAGCGCGCGCATCGGCTCGATGCCTGGCGCCGGAGCGTCGCCTGGTTCGGCCGGTTCCTGAGGCCCGACCGGAAGCAGGGCCGATGAAAGGCTCCGGGATCGCCCGGCTGATCCTGGAACGGTTGGCCGTCGCCATTCCCCTCCTGCTCATCATCTCGCTGGGCGTCTTCGCGCTGGTCCATATCGCGCCGGGCGATCCGGTGCGAGCCCTGCTCGGCACCCGCGCCTCCGATCCGGCCACGCTGGCGGCGTTGCGCGAGAAATATCACCTGAACGATCCCTTCTTCGTGCAGTACGGCAAATGGCTCTGGCAGGTGCTGCAGGGCGATCTCGGCCGCTCGATCAACGGCAACCGGCTGGTGCTGAGCGCGATCAAGGAGCGGGCCGGCGTCACGGCGTTCCTGAGCCTGATCGGCACCGCCATCGTCCTCGTCTTCGGCGTGACGCTCGGGATGATCGCGGCCCTGCGCCGCGGCACCCGCCTCGACCGAGCGATGGTCATGTTCGGCGTATTCGGCATCTCCTCGCCCGCCTTCGTCACCGGCATCTTCCTGCTTTATTTCTTCGGCGTGGTGCTGGGCTGGTTCCCGACCTTCGGCGCCGGGCGCGAGGGCTTCGGCGACCGGCTCTGGCATCTGACCCTGCCGGCCCTGGCGCTCGCCCTTTCGGTGATGGCGATCGTCGTCAAGATCACCCGCGCCTCCATGATCGAGGAGCTCGACCGCGACTATGTCACCTTCGCCCGAGCGCGGGGGTTGAGCGCCTCGCGCATCGTCTTCGGCTATGTGCTGCGAAACGCCCTCATTCCCGTCGTAACCGCCGCCGGGCTGGTCGTGGTCGGGCTGCTGGCGAGCGCCATCTATGTCGAAGTGACCTTTGCCCTGCCAGGTTTGGGCTCGCTGACGGTCGAGGCCGTGCAGAAACGCGACATCCCGCTGATCCAAGGCACGACCCTGGTCTTTTCCTGCTTCGTCGTGCTCATCAATCTCGCGATCGACATCGTCTATACGCTGATCGACCCGCGCATCCGCTTCGGCAAGGTCGAGTCATGACCATGCCGGCGGACTTGCTCCGGACGCGCACCGGTTTGCGCCGACACGGCCTGACCGTGCCGCTGCTGCTCTGTTTCGCATTGGTCGCGATCGTCATCCTCTGCGCGATCTTCGGTTCCAGCATCGCGCCGGATTCGCCCTTCACCCAGCGTTTGGAGGTCGGCGACAAGCCGCCTTCGGCCGAGTTCCTCGCCGGTACCGATCTCCTCGGGCGCGACGTGCTCTCGCGCGTCATCCATGGGGCAAGGACCGCCCTGGTGGGGCCGATCCTGGTCGCGGCCGGCGCTTTCGCCATCGCCACGCTCCTCGGCCTGCTCTCCGGCTATCTCGGCGGCCTGGTCGATATCGCGATCATGCGCTGGGTCGATTTCATGCTGGCCCTGCCCGGGCCGCTGGTGGCGATCGTGGTGGTCGGCGTCGTCGGCGGCGGTTATTGGACCGCGGTGCTGGTGCTGATCATCCTTTTCACCGCGCCCGACACAAGGATCGTGCGCAGTGCCGTGCTGGAACAGCGGCCCCTGCCCTATATCGACGCAGCCCGCGCGCTGGGCGTCTCCAAGCGGCGGATCCTCTTCGTGCATATCCTGCCGAACATCCTGCCGCTGATCCTCGCTTACGTAGTGCTGGATTTCGCCTTCGCGCTCGTCAATCTGGCAGGCCTCTCCTTCCTCGGTCTCGGCGTACAGCCGGGCACGCCCGATTGGGGACGCATGCTGTTCGAGAATCGCAACATCCTCTTCAGCAACCCGGTGGGCCTCCTCCTGCCGGCGGGAATGATCATATTGACAGCCGTCAGCATGAACCTGATCGGCGATTGGCTGTTCGAGCGATTGACGAAATGAGCGCCGAACCCCTGACGCCGCCGGCCCCCGCGCCGCTGCTCGCCATCCGCAATCTCTCGATCGCCGCCAGCGGGCGCGCCATCACGATCGGTACCGATCTCCATGTCGGCCGCGGCGAGACCGTGGCCATCGTCGGCGAGTCCGGTTCGGGCAAGTCGCTGACAGCAAAGGCGATCGTGCGGCTGCTGCCGGCCGGGGTGTCGGCCACGGGCGGCATCGTCTATGACGGGGTCGATCTTGGCTCATTGCCGGAGCGAGCGATGCGAGGCTTGCGGGGCCGGCGCATCTCGATGCTGCTGCAGGATCCCTTCACGATGATGAACCCCCTGATGAAATGCGGGGCCCATATCGAAGAGATGCTGCGGTTCGATCCGGCCTTTCGCGGCCGGGCCGCACTGAAGAAGGAAGTGGCCCGGCGCCTGGCGGAAGTCGGCATCGCCGACCCCGATGTCGCCGAGCGCATGCCATTCCAGCTTTCCGGCGGCATGTGTCAGCGGGTCGCGATCGCGGCGGCCTTGGCCCGCGATCCCGAGCTCCTGATCGCCGACGAGCCCTCGACCGCGCTCGACGTCACAACCCAGGCCGAGATCATCAAGCTGCTGAAACGCGTGCAACAGGCGCGTGGCATGAGCCTGATCCTGATCACCCATGATCTGCGGCTGGCTTTCTCGGCCTGCGACCGGATTCATGTGCTCTATGCCGGGGCGTTGCTGGAAGTGGGCGATGCCGCGGCGGTGCAGCGCGATCCCTTTCACCCCTATACGCTGGGTTTGCTGCTCTCCGAGCCGCCGGCCGACCGGCGTGTGCCGAAGCTGATCGCGATCCGCGGTCAGGTGCCGCGAGCGGATACGGTCGCCGATCGCTGTGCCTTTGCCGAACGCTGCGATTGGGCACAGGACAAATGCCGTGTGGCAAAACCCGCACTCGTCGAACGGACGCCCGGCCGCTCGACCGCCTGCATCCGCCGCCCGGAGATCGCCGCGGAAATGCAGACTTTGCGCGGTACCATCGTCGCGGCCAGCGCCGCGGCCGCCCCACCGATTTCCGCCACGCCGCCGATCGTCCAGGTCCGAGGCGCCGTGAAGACCTTCCTCGGGCGGCGCGGCCGGCCGGTCCAGGCGTTGAAAGGTGTCTCGATCGAGGTGCAACCCGGAGAGAGCGTCGGCCTGGTCGGAGAATCGGGCTCCGGCAAGACCACGCTCGGCCGCATCCTGGTGGGGCTCGAGACTGCGAGCGACGGACAGATCGAGATCGCCGGCATCCAGGCCTCGCGCTTCGCCGCCATGACGCCCGCCGACCGGGCCACCGTCCGCCGCACGATCCAGATGGTGTTCCAGGATCCCTATTCGACGCTCAATCCGCGCCACTCGGTCCGGCGCAGCCTGGCCGAAGCGATCCGCACGACGGGACCGGACGCGCTGGCAGGCGCCGAGGCCCGTATTGTCGAACTCCTCAGGGAGGTCGGCCTGCCGGCAGCTTACTCAGAGCGCCGGCCGGATTCGCTCTCCGGCGGTGAGCGCCAGCGGGTGGCGATCGCCCGCGCCTTGTCGGTGGGGCCGAAGATCCTCGTCTGCGACGAGCCGGTCTCGGCGCTCGACGTCTCGGTCCAGGCGCAGATCCTGAATCTCTTCAAGCGCCTGCAGGAGGAATTGGGGCTTTCTTATCTCTTCATCACCCACGACCTCGCCGTGGTGCGCCAGATTGCCGATCGGATTTACGTGCTCTATCTGGGTGAGATTGTCGAAGAGGGTGCGACGGAAGAGATCATGAGCCGGCCGAAACATCCTTATACGCGCCGGCTGATCGATTCGATTCCCCACTGAGACGAGCGGCAATCCGACCCGAAGGACCGATTCCAAAGCAGCCGACCCGCAAGAGAGCGCTAACGCACGATGCTCCCCCACAACGGTGGCGCATGTTACGGCCGTAGCGAATCTCCCCCGCGCTGCAATAGCCCCGTAGCAAGGGCCCCGCAAATTCCATGTGGGACCGCGACGCCCGGGTCACTCCCAATGGTACCCGGCAGCGCTTGCCATCCACCGTTGAGATGGCTGTGCCCCCAAGGTCATCTCAAGTCGCGATCCACGATCGCGATCAAAGGCCGCCCGCAAGGGCGGCCTTTGCGATTCAGGGGATGCGACGAGAACTACAGCCGTAGCCCGTTCACGGCTTTCTCGAAACGCTACCGTCGTCCCGCCTTCCTAGCCTGCGATCGTCGATCAACGAACGAGGAGCGTCATCATGCGTGCGTTAGAGACCATCGTGACAGGCACCGACAAGACCGGTTCGAAACATCGGACCCAGCTGCAGATCGCGCGCGGTGCGCGCCGGGCCAGCAACCGGATCCGCCGGCTGCATCACCATGCCGTGCGGACCAACGACATGGAGGCCACCCGGCATTTCTATGAGGATATCGTCGGCATGCCGCTGGTATCGGCACTGAAGGAAAAAACCCATACCGCCGGACGAGAGACGCCCTTCCTGCATTGCTTCTTCGAGATGGGCGACGGCGGCTGCCTGGCCTTCTTCCAGTTCCTCCCCGACGCCATGGAACCCGCGTCCAACCTGCCGCCGGACGGGATCGACCATCACATCGCGATGGCGGTGCCCGACTTCGACGACATCGTGACCTTGAAGACGCGGTTCGACATGCTGGAACTCGCGAATTGCGGCATCGATCACGGATTCTGCTATTCGCTCTATGTGCGCGATCCGAACGGCATGCTGGTCGAGTTCGTCAGCGATGCGGAGAACGAGCTCGAAATCAACGAGGCGGCCGCTGCGGCCGCACATGACGAGCTCGCGAAATGGAACAGCAAGAACTATGCGGTCAACAATCTCGAACGGGGCAGCCAGCGCTATCCGCTGCCGACCTCGCCGGTCGAGATCATCCTCAAGGTGGTCCGCGGCGACCGCGTGAAGCAGGCCCTCGGACGTCCGTGATCGTCCCCAGCCGGGGCTTTCTGCCAGACCCGGTGCTCCAGGGCCTGCCAGGGTGTCCATCGGGATGACCGGTGGACACCCTTCGTCTTGAGACGAAGAGCCCCGAGGCCTAGGCGGCTCTTCGCGAGCCCAGGCGAGCGGCCCGGCCCTGTCGCCGAACGACGATCACCGGCGCCTTGGCGACCGGTGCCGCGGGTGCCGTGGCCATCATCCCGACGCGCCCCTCGAAAGGCACCAGCTTCTCGCCCGAGGATTCCAGCGCCGCCAGATGGCGGATGCGGATCTTCGTCACCTGTTCGACGCCCTTGCGCGTCACGCGCAGCACATCACCTTCCACGGTCAGCGTCGCCGTCCGGGCGCCGCATTCCAGCGCCAGCGCCCCATGCGCCTTGAGGTGAGCATCCTCGCCATGGACCGGAACGGCGAATTGCGGGCGGATCAGCTCATACATGGTCTTGAGCTCGCCGCGCGAGGCGTGGCCGGTGACGTGGAGCGGCTTGTCGCCATCCAGCCCCATCAGCACCTCGACGTGACGCGCCCTGAACAACCTCATGACCTCTTCGATCGCCGCCTCGTTGCCGGGGATGGCGCGGGCCGAATGGATGACGGTGTCGCCGGGGCCGATATCGGGCAGGCGCCAGTTCTCGCCGCGCGCCAGCTTGGCCAGGGCGGCTCGTTCCTCGCCTTGCGTGCCGGTGCAGACCAGCACGATCTCATGCGGATCGAGGCCCTTGAGATGACGGCTGTCCGAAAGGATCGAATGGCGGTCGTCGAGCAGGCCGACCTCGAGGCCGGCCGCTTCCGCCTTCTCCAGCGAACGTCCGGCGATCGCCACCTTGCGGCCCGTCATCCGGGCGGCCCGGCAGATCGCCGTCAGCCTTGCCAGGTTGGTGGCGAAACAGGAGATCGCGATCTTGCCGCGGCGGGTCCGGAAGACCTCCGCGAGATTCTTCGCCACCTCGGCTTCCGAGCTGATGCCGGCCTCGCGCTCCGCATTGGTGCTGTCGCAGAGCATGGCCAGCACGCCCTTGTCACCGACGCGTTTCAGCCGAGCGAAATCCGTGGGGTTGCCCAACAGCGGATCCGGATCGAACTTCCAGTCGCCGGTGTGGAAGATCCGCCCGGCCTTGGTCTCGATCGCCATGCCGACGCATTCCGGCACCGAGTGGGTGATGGGAACCGTCTCGATCGAGAAGGGTCCGACCTTGAAACTGGCACCCGGCTTGAAGATCCGGAACTTGGCTTTGCCTTGGGCGCCCTTTTCGGCCAAGCGGCTTTTCAGCAGCGTGGCGGCGAAGGGGGTGGCGAAGATCGGGCAACCGATCCTCGGCCAGAGATGGTGGATCGCGCCGATATGATCTTCGTGAGCGTGGGTGACCAGGAGGCCATCCAGGCGCGGCAGGACATCGCGCAAGGAGCGCGGGTCCGGCATGAAGCAGCCATTCTCGTTGGCGTTCTTGACGAAGGCCGATCCGGCATCGACCAGGATCCAGCGGCCGGCATGCCCATAGAGGGTCCAGTTCATGCCGATGCGGCCGACCCCGCCGACGGGACAGACGAGAATGCCGTCGTCCGAGGGGACCGGAAACTTCTGCGGCAGTGGGGATTTCTTGAAAGGAGTCGGGGTCGAACCCCGGATTTTCGTGACGTCGGTTCCTGAAGGCCGCCGATCGTCAGAAGCGCCAATTTTGCGGGCGCTCGTCTTTTTACGTTGCATCTGTCGGGTCATATAGCGGCAAAGTGCCGAAATTTCAAGGCTTCGCTCGTCTTCCCGGCCCAGTATCGTGAAAATCCACCCCCAAAAGCCCCCGAAGCGCCCGTTTTCCCTCGAAAAAGGGAACAGCGCGACGCATGGTCGCGTTTTTGCGCAAAGAACACGCGCCGCGCGATCATTTTTCGCGCACACTCGGTTTTGACGACAACGGGCCCGGATTTCCAAGAAGGCAGACTCGCCCCCATGAACCCGCAGGATGCGACAGGCGATCCGAGTCCAGACCCTGCAGCCCGAATGTCGCCCTGAATGATTGCGGGCGTCTCGCCACCCATCGCCTCGCCTCCCTCGAAATCACAGAAAGAAGCCCGGCGTTCGGCTCCAGCCGGACGGCGGATCATTCAGCGATGAAGTTTTTCCGACGTACGCTCGTCGCAGCGTCCTTATGTGCCGCCACCCTGCTCATCCTGCTTTCTCCGGCATCGGCGCTGGCCGATGACAGCTGGTGGGAGTCCGGCTGGTCCGTTATCGGCTTCGGCGGGGTGCTGACCACGAACAAATCGAGCGACATCTGGCTCCATGGCGAGCTGGGGCTTAGCGACGACCGTTTGTTCGGTGTTGGCGTTTCCAAGCGCCTCGTCGGCATCACCGACGATCTCGACCTGGAGTTCGAGCAGCAGGCGGTGAAGCATTTCGAGGGCCAGGACAATTGGGAGTTCAACAGCATCTTCATGCTGCGCTGGAAGACCTTCCCCTGGGATTCCTTCATCGACACCTCCTTCGCCGCCGGCGACGGGCTGTCGATCGCGAGCGAGACGCCGAAGCTCGAATCCGATCGCTACGGCAAGAACGAATCCAGCGCGCTGCTGAATTTCGTGCTGGTGGAATTCGCCTTTGCGCTCCCGGACTATCCGGGCCCGGAGCTGGTGATGCGCATGCAGCACCGCTCCGGCGCGTTCGGGCTGATCAACAACACCAGCGACGCCTCGACCGCCTTCACCTGGGGGATCCGCTACCGGTTCTGAGAGGCGAAACCGGCCCGCGCTGGAGAACCATTCGCGACCGCTCGGGTATGCGCCTCTCCGCGAGACGCCCGTCAGCCCGCCTTGAAATCCTCCCAGGCGGCGGTCCAGTCGCGATAGCTGGCGATGCCGCCATCCTCCTCCAGCGGCACCCCGTCATAGAGCGGCGCGCGCACGAACAGCCGGTCCAGCGCGTCATAGCGCCAGGGCGCGGTGACGGCGGCATCGAGCTTGAGGACGGCCTCCTGATTGACGATGCCGAGGCCGGTCGAGAGGGCGATCGCCTGCTGCGCCTCACTGCCGATGGCATGGTCCAGCAGGCGATAGGC
>NZ_JBOHKS010000025.1:0-6056 GCF_050729195.1 Hypericibacter sp. | reverse complement strand
CCTCACGAGACCCACCGAATACAAGGTTGTGACGCGAAGTCTCGCGTCCGGGCACCGGCTCCCCTCGGATCACCAACCATGGAGACCCAAATGGCCTTGACAGAAAAAGTCCCATACAAGGAAAGATGATCTGGAATGCGGGGAAGGGGATGAGCTTACTGAACGCCTTTCTCTCCCCTTCCCCTCGCCGGCAGAACCGATCCATTCTTGGCGCTCGTTGTGTCCGATCAGGTGTTCTCCGATGACCGCCATCGCCCAAGACCCTCCGAAGCCTCATCGCCCTTGGTATCGGATCCTTTATGCCCAGGTGCTCGTCGCCATCGTGATCGGTGCGGCGCTCGGATGGTGGTTCCCCCATGCGGGCGCCGCCTTGAAGCCGCTGGGGGACGGATTCATCGCCCTCATCCGGATGATGATCGCGCCGGTGATCTTCTGCACGGTCGTCCATGGCATCGGCTCGATGGGCGATCTAAAGAAGGTCGGCCGCGTCGGAGTGAAGACGCTGGTCTATTTCGAGGTGGTGTCGTCCTTCGCGCTCGCGATCGGCCTGCTGGTCGGCGAGTTGCTCAAGCCCGGCCGGGGATTCAACATCGATCCCACCACGCTCGATCCCAATCTGGTCTCGACTTATGTGACGCGCGCCCATGAGGACAGCATCGTCGGCCACCTGATGGCCATCATCCCGAACAGTTTCTTCGACGCCTTCGCCAAGGGCGATCTGCTCCAGGTGCTGCTGGTGGCGATCCTGACCGGCTTCGCGATCTCGCGCATGGGGGCGCTGGGCGAGCGAATCGCCGGCGTGATCGACACGGCCGGACAGCTCTTCTTCCGCATCATCGGCATGATCGTGCGCGTCGCTCCCATCGGCGCCTTCGGCGCCATGGCCTTCACCGTCGGCGCCTATGGCCTCGGCTCGCTCTGGAACCTGGCGGCGCTGGTCGCGACCTTCTATGCCGCCAGCATCCTGTTCGTGCTCCTGGTGCTGGGCACGATCGCGCGCCTGACCGGATTCTCGATCCTCCGTTTCATCGTCTATATCAAGGACGAGCTCCTGATCGTGCTGGGCACCAGCTCGTCGGAGACCGTGCTGCCGAACATGATCCAGAAGATGGAGAAGCTCGGCGCCTCGCGCGCGGTGGTCGGGCTCGTGATCCCGACCGGCTACAGCTTCAATCTCGACGGCACCAACATCTATATGACCCTGGCGACGCTGTTCCTCGCCCAGGCCACCAACACGCCGCTCTCCTTCGGCCAGGAGATGAGCATCTTGGCGATCGCGATGCTGACCTCGAAGGGCGCCTCGGGCGTGACCGGCGCGGGCTTCGTCACCCTGGCGGCGACCCTCGCGATCATCCCCGACATCCCGATCGAGGCGCTGGCGATCCTGGTCGGCATCGACAAATTCATGAGCGAATGCCGCGCCCTCACCAATCTGGTCGGCAATGGCGTCGCGACCCTGGTGATCAGCCGGCTCGAGGGCGAGCTCGACCAGAAGGAGCTGCATCAGGCCCTGGCCAACCCGCATAGGGTTAAGGCGCTGGCGCGGGAACCGGTTTAGGCGGCAGATCCGCGCGCGATCGCATTTCCGCGCCCTCCCGCTCACGGATATCCCCGCCAGCGAAGGGGGTGAGACGGGTGTCAGCCTCGGCGCGCCGCCCGTCTTCACCCCCATCCCCATGAGATTCCGACAAAAATGCCGCAGCTCTCGCGGAGATATGTCGCCTTTTCGCCGTTTTTTGCTAATCTGCCAGCCAATCCGGCTCGGCGGCCGGCTCGTAAACAAAGCTTCGGGACCTGGCCCCGACGGCGATCTTGATGAGGACACCCGGATGGGTGGGAGACTGAGCAACAGCGCGCCGCGGCGCATGCCGCTGGCAGCGATCATGATGTCGTTGGCTCTCGCGGCTTGCGGCAGCACGGACGGCCCGGGCGCCACCGCGGACGGCCGTGACGAGACCCGTGACATGTTCGTCACCGGGCTGAATGACATCGACGCCGTCTATATCGAGCGGATCAATCTGGGCGACGTCACGGTGGAGGGGCTGAAGCGCCTCGACGCCTTCGATCCCGCCATCGGCCTGCGGCGCAACAGCACCGAGGTCGAGCTCGATATCGACGGGCAGGACACGGTCAGCTTCGACGCGCCCTCGGCCTATGATGCGACCGACTGGGGCGAGCTGGCGGCGCGCTATGTCGAGACCGCGATGCTCCATTCGGCGAAACTCGCGCTGATCCCGCCCGAGAAGATCTACGAGGCCGTGTTCGACGGCATGGTCTCGAAGCTCGACGGCTTCTCGCGCTATTCGAGCGCCGCCGACGCCGACGAGAACCGCGCCTCGCGCGACGGCTTCGGCGGGATCGGCGTGAAGGTCGCGGTCGCCGACAACCGCGTGCGCATCATCTCGGTCATGAACTACACCCCGGCCCAGCGCGCCGGCCTGCAGACCGACGACATCATCCTCGCCATCGACGGGCAGGATGTGGCGGGCATGGATCAGCATCAGGTGGTCGACAAGCTGCGCGGGCCCGTCGACAGCCGCGTCGAGCTCAAACTGCTGAAGGCCGAGACGACCGTCCCGACGACGATCCTGCTGTCGCGCGCCCATGTGGTGCCGGAGACGGTGGTCTATCACCCCGAGGGCAACGTCGCCTATTTCCATATCTACGGCTTCAATTCCGACACCTCCGAAAGCCTGGAGCGCGAGATCTCCCATGCGAAGTCGGAGATCGGCGTCGGCAACATCACTGGCTATGTGCTGGACCTGCGCGGCAATCCCGGCGGGCTGCTCGACGAGGCGGTTGCCGTCTCCGACGTCTTCATGCAGAAGGGCCGCATCGTCTCGACCCATGGCCGCCATCCCGACAGCCACCAATATTTCGAAGCGACCGCGGGCGACCTCGCCGACGGCCGGCCGATCGTGGTGCTGGTCAACGGCAATTCCGCCTCGGCCTCGGAGATCGTGGCGGCGGCGCTGCAGGACAGCGGCCGCGCGGTCGTGGTCGGCAGCAACTCCTACGGCAAGGGCACGGTGCAGACGGTGCTGCGCCTGCCCAACAGCGGCGAGCTGACCCTGACCTGGGCGCGCTTCCATGCGCCCTCGGGCTACACCTTGAACAAGCTCGGCGTGCTGCCCTCGATCTGCACCAACGGCCACAGCCCGTCGGAGCTGATGACCGAGCTCGAGCATAACGAGCTGCGGGCGATCCCCGTGGCCGAGCGCAACGCGCTCAAGCCCACCGACACCGCCGAGATGGACAAGCTGCGCAAGGCCTGCCCGCAGGTGAAGTCCGAGCCCGCGACCGATGTCGAGATGGCGCTCGACCTGATCCACAAGCCGCTGCTCTATGCCCGTGCGGTGTCCCTGGGCGAGTCGCCCTCGCCGGCCGACGCCTCGGAAGCCGCCGCCGTGACCGAGGCGCCGTAACCCTGAGCGAAGCGGTCGAAGCGCGGTGACCGAGACAGTCCCCCTGGTCAGGCCGGTCGACGCGGCGGGCATCGTCCTGCTGCGCGATGGCGCGCAGGGCGGACCCGAGGTGCTGATGGGACGGCGCCACGGCAAGGCGAAATTCCTGCCCGACATCTATGTCTTTCCGGGCGGGCGCGTGGATCCGCAAGACCGCCTGCCCTCGGGCTTCGAGGAGCATCTGGCGCCGGGCGTCGAGACCGCGCTGCGCCGAGCCGCCCCGCGCAAGCGCCCCGCCACTTACCTCCGTGCCGCCATCCGCGAGACCTTCGAGGAGACGGGCCTGCTGATCGGCGCCCCCGGGCCGCAGCCTGCCCATCCACCCCAGTCGGACATCTGGCGCCAGTTCGCCGAGCGGGGGCTGGTACCCCGCTTCGAGGCCTTCGATTTCATCTGCCGGGCGATCACGCCCCCGGGCTCGCACCGGCGCTACAACAGCCGTTTCTTCCTGGGCGACGGTGCGGCGGCCCAGGGCCAGCTCGCTGGCGATGGCGAGCTCGTGGACCTCGCCTGGCGCCCGGTCGAGGCCATGGCCAGCATGAACGTCGTCGATGTGACCGAATATGTGCTGGCCGAGGCGGTCAGGCGCTGGCGGCGGGGCCATCGCCCCGGTGCCGAAAACCCAGCTTTGTTCCGCTATATCAAGGATGTAGCCAAGCCCCGCCGGGGCTAGGCCGATGCCCGCCGCCGGGGCGTTCTGCCACCCCCGACAACCCCCCGGAAAACTTGACTTAAACCGGGAAACGCTTATCTTCCGCCGCCTGTTTTGACGCGACTTTCAGGAGCGGCCCACCATGGCCAAGAGCAGCACGATCCTCATCAAATTGGTCAGCACGGCCGACACCGGCTTCTATTACGTGACCAAGAAGAACCCGCGCACCAAGACCGAGAAACTCGAGTTCAAGAAGTACGACCCGGTCGCGCGCAAGCATGTCGCGTTCAAGGAATACAAGATCAAGTAGGGAGCGCTCGCACGCGCTCCGGTGCGGGGTTAGCCCCAGCGCCGTCGAGAGGCTAGGAGGCCGCGACACCGAAAGGTGCGCGGCCTTCGGCTTTTGGGGGGCTTGATATCCAGTCACGCCCCTTCCCCTCCAAGGTGATTGATTCTTCTCTCCGGAACCGGCGGCTTGAAAACATGCCTGAACAAGCATATATTGTGTGCCGGTGCGAAAGCCAAGTGGAAGCGAAGTTCAACCGAAACCGGTGCGTTGGATCGGCAGCAGCAAGGTCGACATCAGCGCCTTTCCTGCATCCGTCCGGCTGAGAGTCGGCGGCGCTCTCTGCGAAGCGCAAATTGGCGGCAAGGCTCCCAATGCGAAGCCGCTTCAGGGATTCGGGAGCGCCGGCATCCTGGAGATCCTGGACGATTTCGACGGCGATACCTATCGCGCGGTCTACACCGTTCGCTTCGCTGGTATCGTCTATGTGCTGCCCGCGTTCCAGAAGAAGGCCAAGCGCGGCATCGCGACGCCGAGAGCAGAGCTGGACTTGATCGAGCGTCGGCTCAAGCGAGCCAGAGAGGATTATGAGCAATGGTCAAGAAGCGGAAAACCAGCATCCCCGTGACAGAAAGCAGCGGCAATGTGTTCGCCGATCTGGGTCTTGCCGAGCCCGAGGAAGAACTCACCAAGGCGCAGCTCGCGAGTCATATCAGGCGGATTGTGAAGCATCGCCGGCTGACCCAAACCGCCGCGGCAGCCCTCATGGAGATCGACCAGCCGAAAGTCTCCGCCCTGCTCAATGGACGGCTGGAGAATTTCTCCAGTCAGCGCCTCATGCGCTTACTGACGGCTTTGGGGCAGGATGTGGAGATCACGGTCAAGGCAACAACGCGCAACCGCGCCCATGGCCGCATCAAGGTTATCGGTGAGGTTCGTGCGTAAGCACGGCTCCTATGTCTATCTATTGGTACATCGATTTTGAACCAACCATGATGCGGATCCACTCGCTCGAAACCGAAGCCGACTATGACGTGGCTCTGAAGGAGATTGCGCGCTACTTCGGGAAGGAGCCAGCGCCAGGATCGCACGACAGCGACCGCTTCAACCTTCTCGCTCGGCTGATCAGCGACTATGAGGATCGACATTGGCCGATCGAGCCGCCTGATCCGATTGGGGTCGCCGCGTAAGGCTCAGCCGTCAGGCAGACCGAGAATCGTCGCCAATTACCTGCAGGAACAGCGTCCCGAAATCGCGCCGCTTGGCCTCGCCCACGCCGAACACCTCGGCGAACTCGTCGGCGTTGCGCGGACGCTTCGCCGCCATGTCGGCCAGCGTGCGGTCGGAGAAGATCACATAGGCCGGAACGCCGCGCGCCTTGGCGAGCGTGAGGCGAAGCGCCTTGAGGCGCTGCAGGAGCTCGCCGCCGGCGGCATCGAGATTGTCCGCCGCCTTCGCGGCCGCCGATGTCGAGCGCCGGCCCTTGGGCTCCTTGCGCAGACGATCGGGGCGATAGCGGAAGCTGCCCTGCCCGCGCATCAGCGCCGCGCCGTCCGCGGCGACGCGCAAGCCGCCATAGCCGGCGATGTCGATATCGAGCAGGCCGGCCGCCACCATCTGGCGGATGACGCCCTGCCATTCGCCTTGCGGTCGG
>NZ_JBOHKS010000024.1:0-12425 GCF_050729195.1 Hypericibacter sp. | reverse complement strand
GTCGAGCGGATCATGGTCGAGAACAAGCGCGCCGTGGGCGTGCGGCTGGAGGGTGGCGAGGAGATTCGCGCCCGCATGGTGCTCTCCAATGCCGATCCCAAGCGCACCTTCCTCAAATTCGTCGGGTCCGAACATTTGCCCGAGGGCTTCGCGCGCGATATCGGCACGCTGCGCTACGGCCACGCCACCATCCGCATGAATCTAGCCCTCTCGGGCACGCCACGTTTCGCGGAGCTGCAGGGCGAGGAAGCCGCCATCGCGCTGGGATCTTCCATCACCATCATTCCCGAGCGGGCGGCGCTCGAGGCGGCCTATCGCAAGGCTACGCAGGGCGAGATCCCGGACGAGTTCTATATCGACATCCGGATTCCCTCGGCCTCGGACGACAGCCTGGCGCCGCGCGGCCATCATGTGATGAGCCTGATCGCGAAATACTGCCCCTACAAGCTGGCGAACGGGAAAAGCTGGGACGTGATCGGCAAGGATGTGGCGGTGCAGGCGTTGGCCCAGATCGAGCGCCATATGCCGGGCCTGCGGTCCCTGATCGTTGGGCGGCAATTGCTGACGCCGCTCGATCTCGAGCGTGTCTTCGGCCTGACCGAGGGCGACATCTTCCATGGCCGGCACGATCTCGATCAGATCTTCAGCCTCAGGCCGCATCCCGACGCCGCGCAATATCGCACGCCGGTCGCGGGCCTCTATCTCTGCGGCTCCGGCGCCCACCCCGGCGGCGGCGTCTCCGGCGTCCCGGGCCGCAACGCGGCGCATCGCGTGATCAAGGATTTCCGAAGGAAGAAGTGAGCGAGGAGAGGAAGCACGGGAACCTCGCCCCCTCCCCTTGCGGGAGGGGGTAGGGGGAGGGGTGCCGCTGCGACACGCATCGAGTGCGTGGCACCCCCCCCTTCCTAACCTTCCCCCGCAAGGGGGGAAGGGATTGGAGGTCAGCTCTCGATCGTCTGGGTCTGCAGATAGTTCTGCAGGCCGGTCTTCTGGACCAGCTCGAGCTGCGTCTCGAGATGATCGATATGGTGCTCGGTGTCGTCGAGGATGTGGCGGAACAGGTCGCGGCTCACATAATCGGGCGTCTTCTCGCAGATGCCGATGGCTTCGACCAGGGTCTTGCGGCTGCGCCGTTCCAGGTCGAGATCGGCCGCGAGCGCTTCGGGCACCGTCTCGCCGATCTTGAGCTTGTGGAGATCCTGCAGGTTCGGCAGCCCTTCGAGCAGCAGCACGCGCTTGATGAGCGAGTCCGCATGCTTCATCTCGTCGATCGATTCCTCATATTCATGCTTGGCGAGCCGCTTCAGCCCCCAATGCTCGTACATCCGCGCATGCAGGAAATACTGATTGACCGCCGTCAGCTCGTTGGTGAGGACGCGGTTCAGCTGCTCGATGACGTGCTTGTCGCCCTTCATGACGCCTCTCCTCTCTCTTTCGAGCGAGGCGTCACTCGGCTGCGAGCAGCATGCTCCCGGCGCGATTGGCCTCGTCGATGAGCTGCTTCATATCCGCAACGCATTTTCCGCATTGCGGCCTGCAACCGAAGCAGCCGAACAATTGACCGACGGAACCGGGACCGGCACCGCCACAGGCGCGCGAGCGCTGCGCGATTTCCTTGCGCACCGCCCCTTCACTCAAGCCGTTGCAATTGCAGACATACATCGACCGACCGTCTCCTGGCGAGGCGCCACGAGGTTGTTGCAAGCGGTTCTTAATTAAGGGATGATCCGAGCGATTGCAACTCATTCGCATGAATTTTTCGAGGCCCAGTAAGATGCTGATCTGGAAGGGTCTTTCGGCAGGACGGCTGGCTTCGGTGCTGATCTGGGCGCGCCAGCGCCATTCCGACGCAGCGCCCTTCGCCACGAATCAACGGGCGGTTTCGCTCGCGGCCGTCCGCGCCTTCAGCTCGGTGAGCTCAGCAGGAGCATCGCCAGCTGGCCCAGCACCAGGCCCGCAACGGCGCCCAGCAAACCGCCCTTGAGGCGGTTGCTGCGCAGGAGCGCCGCACCAATGCCGGCGGCGGCGATTCCGGGCAGCAGCACCCACAGCAGATAGAGCGATACCACCGCGCTCATCGAGGTGACCTCAGAAGCCGGCCGCTTTGATCGCGGCGGCCACGGCCGAGGGTTCGACATGGGTGGTGTCGATAAAGCAATCCTCGCGGCCGCGCCGATGCGGGCCCACCGTCGCCCCGTAGAGATCGACATAGATCAGTCCGGCGCGTCCGGCGGCGGCGCGCAGCTCGCTGTTGAAGAACTCGACCAGCTCAAGGAATTGCCGGGCAACGGCCGGCGGCACGAGGTTCAACGCCACGGCGCGGGCCGGCGGCCCCATCAGGATGAGATCGAGCTTGCGCTGATTGGCGGCGTCGACGACCCAGTCCGTATAGCGCTGCACCGTCTCGCTGACGAGCTTGCGGCCTTCCATCTCCGGATGCCGGCGCAGCAGATCCATGAAGCCGATGGTATAGCGGCAATCCATGTCGCCGACCGAGGCGATGACGCGCCCGCCGGCAGGCTGGCGGTCGAGCGCCGCCTCGAAGCCGGCACGGCAGGAATTGGCGGCGCGCTTGAAGAGATTGATCGCAATGCAGCCTGGCACGAAGGAGGTGCGCAGGCGCACGATATCCTCGCCGAGCTTGACCGTGAGATTGGCGGCAGAAAGGGACTGCATGTCGCCGATCACGGCGATTTCGGTCTTGGTCTTCTGCTTATAGAGATCGGCCGAGCGCTTGCGGGAATCGACGAGCCGCGCCATCTGGCCGTGATAGCCGGCATAGACGTCCTCGGTGCGGCCGCCGCGCGCCTGCGCGATCGCATCGCATTTCGCGAGCGCCGCCTCGATCTGGGCGAGATCGCCCTGCTGCCATGTCGCGAGCGCGCTCAGCACCGCTTCGCGATAGAGATTGCGCTGATCGGCCGGCGGCGGCAGCGATGCGATCTCGGCATGGCGGCCGAGCGCGAACAGCGCCAGCGCACAGGTGGTCTGGGGATCGGGTGCCGCCGGTGTCGCCCGGCGCGCGGCCAGCAGATGCTCCATGGCCCGGCCCAGATCGCCCTGCTCGCGCAGCAGCATGCCCAGCACCTGATGGCCCTGCGGATGATTGGTGTCGACCGCCACGGCCTCTTCCGCGGTCTTGATCGCGAGATCGGGATCGCCGATCTGACCCCACATGACGGCCTGACGAACCAGGAGCACCGCCGTGCGCGGCTGCAGCGTCTTCGCGGCTTCGAGCTGGATCCGGACCGCCTCGGCGTCGTTCTCGAGAATCAGGAGCTCGGCGAAGCCGGTACGATAGGCGGCATTGTCGGGCTCGAGGCGCACGGCCTCGGCCAGCGCCTGGAGCGCCTCGTCGCGCTTGCCCTGCTGATGCAGCACCAGGCCCAGGAGATGATGGGCCATGGGATTCTGGGGATCGGCGCGGCGCACCTGGCGATAGATGTCCGCTGCCTCGGTCAGACGACCCTGGCGGTGATAGAATCGGCCATTATCGAGCAGCCGCTGGAGTTCCTGCACCTTGGAAGCCTCGGTTGATTGGGGGGCTGGGCGGGCGCCACTATGCCCATCGGGCCCCCGTCCTTCAACTAGGGCCCTATGATCCGGCTGTTTACCTTAACAGAAGGTTCCTCGAGCGATGCGCTGGTTGATCCTGGGAGCGGGCAGTGTCGGCGGCTATTTCGGCGGCCGGCTGCAGGAGGCGGGTGCCGACGTCACTTTCCTGGTGCGGCCGGGGCGCGCGCAGCTGCTGCGCGAGCAGGGTCTCGTCATCGAAAGCCCCGATGGCGCCGCCCGGCTGCAGCCGAAACTGTTGCCGACCGGCGCAGCGGCGGGCCAACCCTTCGACGCGGTGCTGCTGACTTGCAAGGCCTATGACCTCGATGCGGCGATCGCGGCGGTGGCGCCCCATCTCGGCAGCGCCACGGCGATCCTGCCGCTTCTGAACGGGCTCCTGCATCTCGACCGGCTCGAGGCTGCCTTCGGATTCGAGCGCGTATTGGGCGGGGTCTGCCATATCTCCGCGACCCTGGGTCCGGCCGGCGAGATCCGCCATCTCGATCTGCCGCCACGCCTGGTCTTCGGCGAGCGCGCGGGCGGCGGCAGCGATCGGGTGCGCGCGATCGCCGCCGATCTGGCGCCCGCCAAATTCAAGTCGGTGCCGAGCGAGGATATCCTGCAGGAGATGTGGGAGAAGTTCACCATGCTGGCGACGCTGGCGGGGCTCACCTGCCTGATGCGCGGCAACGTCGGCGAGATCGCGCGTGCGGGCGGTGCCGGAATTGCCCGGGCGATGCTGAACGAGACCAGCGCCGTGGCGGCAGCCGCGGGTCATGGCCCACGCGACAAGTTCCTCGAGGCGACGGCACAGCGCCTGACCGATCCGGCTTCGACGGTGCAGGCCTCGATGTTGCGCGATCTGGAGCGCGGCGGCCCGACCGAAGGCGCTCATATCCTCGGCGATATGGTCGCGCGCGGTGGAAATCTGAGCGTTCCGACGCCGCTGATCGAGGCGGCGGCCTGCCATGTCGCGGTCTATGAGGCCCGGCGCGGCGCGCGGAAAGAGGCCTGAAACAAATCGGGCCGGCGCTCGGACGCCGGCCCTGCGGTCTCGCAATGGGAATTCAAGAACGCTTCAGTTCCTCGGTTCAGTCGACCACGGCCAGATTCTCGGCGGACTCGCGTCCGTCCTTGCTGTGCTGGATCTCGAAGCCGATCTTCTGACCCTCCTTCAGGGTCTGCAAGCCGGCGCGCTGCACGGCGGTCACATGCACGAACACATCCTTGTTGCCGCCATCGGGGCGGATGAAGCCATAGCCTTTGGTCGGGTTGAACCACTTCACGGTGCCGGTAGCCATAAACGTCTCCCTCCTCATAAGGGCAAGTCAGAAACCGCGCGGCGAGAGCAGCGCGGTTGGTCAGTCAATCAGCGGTTCGGGGGGAACGTTGTCAGGACGCTCTAATGAGCAGGCGACGCGGCAGCGCCCGGACCCTTGATCGTCCGGATATTCTGTCTAGGGGCGATTTGGACTGGCAAGCGAGTTTTCCGATGCCATCGAAATGCCACCGCCGCTATTTGCCGCTGCCGCTCGCGTCATGCGTATCGCGGGTGAGCCAATAGGCGCCCAGGATCGGCAGCATCGTGACGAGAATGACAAAGACCGCCACGACGTTTGTTACAGGGCGTTCGCGCGGCCGTAATAATTGGCCGAGTATCCAAATTGGAATCGTCTGCTGCTGGCCGGCCGTGAAGGTCGTGACAATGACCTCGTCGAAAGAAAGGGCAAAGGCCAGCATCCCGCCCGCCAGCAGGGCCGTCGCGATATTGGGCAGGATCACATGGCGGAAGGTCTGGAAGCTGTTGGCTCCCAGATCCATCGACGCCTCGATCAGGGCCGGCGAGGACCGGCGCAATCGCGCGATCACATTGTTGTAGACCACGACGATGCAGAAGGTCGCGTGGCCCAGCACGATGGTCCAGTAGCTGAAGGGGATGTCGACGAAGCCAAAGGCCGAGCGCAGGCTGATGCCGGTGACGATGCCCGGCAGCGCGATCGGCAGCAGGATCAGGAGCGTGATCGCTTCCTTGCCGAAGAAGCGGAAGCGGAACATGGCAGCCGAGGCCAGCGTCCCCAGCACCAGCGCGATCGCCGTTCCCATCAGGGCCACCCGCACCGAGATCCACAGCGCCTGCCAGATATCGTCGCGTTCCCAGGCGACCGCGAACCATTTCAGGGTCAGGCCCGGCGGCGGGAAGGTGAAGCTCCGGTCATCCGTCGAGAAGGCGTAGAGCAGGATGAAGGCGAGCGGCAGATTGAGGAACAGCAACCCGAAGGTCGCCGCGGCCTTGAGGCTGAAGCTCGGCCGCTCGCCCATGCGCAGGCTCGTGTTGCTGGCGGCCTTAGAGGGCATCGAAGGCTCCGAAGCGCTTGGCGAGCGTGATGTAGCCCGCCATCACCAGCACCGGAACCATGGCGAAGGCGGCGGCCAAGGGCAGGTTGCCTGCCGTGCCCTGCAGGCTATAGACCACCTGCCCGATGAAGGGCCGCGAGGAGCCGACCAGGTTGGGAATGATGTAGTCGCCCAGGGTCAGCGAGAAAGTGAAGATCGAGCCGGCGGCGATGCCGGGAACCGCGAGCGGCAGGATGACCTTGCGCAAGGTGGCCTTGGGCCTCGCGCCCAGATCGGCCGAAGCCTCGAGCAGCGAGCGCGGCACACGCTCCAGGGCCGCTTCCACCGGCAGGATCATGTAAGGCAGCCAGATATAGGTGAAGACGAGGCCGGTGCCGATATAGGAGGAAGACAGCGACGGCCCGCCGATCACGGGAATCGCGAGGATCAAGTCCAAGAGCCAGCTCAGATGGAGCTGCGCGAAGATCCAGCTGATGGCGCCTTCTCTGGCGAGGATCAGCTTCCAGGAATAGACGCGCACGAGATAGTTCGACCAGAGCGGCAGCATCACCGCGAGATAGAAGATCGCCTTCGCCTTCACGCCGGCATAGCGCGCCATGTAATAGGCGAGGGGGAAGGCGATCGCGCCGCAGGCGATGGTGACGACCGCCGCCATCATCACCGTGCGCAGGATGATGGTGAGGTTGGCCGGGGTGAAGAGCTCGGCATAGGTCCGCAGCGTCGGCTCATAGACGGTGAGGCCGCTGAAATCGTCGATATAAAAGAAGCTCTGCGCCAGGAGCGCGAAGAGCGAGCCCAGATAGACGATGCCGAGCCATAGCAGCGGCGGCACCAGCAGCAGCGTCAGCACCAGACGCGGGCGCAGATAGAGGAACGAGGAGACGCGCGTCAGCGGCGAGGGGATGGTGGCGTCGAGGCTCATGCGGGCGACGTCTCCGCCATGCCCTGCATATGATCCTTGCGCCACCAGAGCAGCACGGGACGCCCTTGCATCTCGGCACCGCCCCGGGCGCCGCCGCTGCGATTCTGCTCGATCACGGTGAGCTCGCCGCCGCCCTCGAGCGCCACATTGAACCGGGTCGAGGACCCCAGATAGAGCAGGCTCTCGATCCTGCCGCGCGCCACGCAGGCGCCCGGCGGCGGGGTTTCCTCGCCGCCAGCAACGAGCGTGATCTTCTCCGGCCGGATCGAGAAGGCGGCGGGCGCGCCGGGAATCGATCGGGCGGCGGCGCCGGTGAGGATGTTGGAGACGCCGACGAAGCCGGCGACGAACGCCGAGGCCGGATGCTCATAGACGTCGGCCGGCGAGCCGATCTGCTCGATGCGGCCCTTGTTGAAGACGGCCACACGGTCGCTCATGCCGAGCGCCTCGCCCTGGTCGTGGGTCACGTAGATGAAGGTGATGCCGACGCGCCGCTGGATCGCCTTGAGCTCGACCTGCATCTGCTCGCGCAGCTTGAGATCGAGCGCTCCCAGAGGCTCGTCCAGCAGCAGCAGGCTCGGCTTGTTGATGAGCGCGCGGGCGAGCGCCACGCGCTGGCGCTGGCCGCCCGAGAGCTGGTTCGGCTTGCGCCCGCCCAGCCCCTCCAGCGCCACCATCCGCAGCATCTCTTCGGCTTCGCGCAGCCGCTGCGCCTTGGGCTCGCCGCGGATCATCGGGCCATAGGCGACATTGTCCGCGACATTCATATGCGGGAACAGCGCATAATCCTGGAACACGGTGTTGACGTCGCGCTCATAAGGCGGCACGCCCGCGACCGGTTTGCCATGGATCAGGATATCGCCCGAGGTCGGCTGCTCGAAGCCCGCGATCAATCGCAGGCAGGTGGTCTTGCCCGAGCCCGAGGGGCCCAGCATGGCGAAGAATTCGCCGTCCTCGATGTCGAAGCTGACATTGTCGGCGGCGCGAACCTCGCCGTAATGGCGGCTCACCTGCCGGAAGGAAACGGCGGATGTGGAGGCTTTGGTCATCGCGGTCTGGAAGGGGCCTGAAACGAAACGGGCGGGCGCCGGTTGGTCTTGGCCGGCGCCCGCCCTCGACATCACGATCTACTGGCCGCTCTGGATGGCCAGGAAGGTCGAGGTCCAGTCTTTATAAGGCACGCATTTCTTGCCATTGCCGCAATCGGCGACCGGGGTCTTCCAGAACGAGATCTTGTCGAAATTCTCGACGCCGTTGGCCTCGCAGCCCTTCTCGCCGAGCAGCGCGTTGCCCTTGCAGGCGTCCGGCACCACCGGCACCGAACCGAACCAGGAGGCGAGGTCGCCCTGCAGCTTCTTGCTCAGCGAATGCTCGAGCCACAGATAGGCGCAGTTCGGATGCGGCGCCTGGGAATGCATCATGGTCGTGTCCGCCCATCCGGTGGCGCCTTCCTCCGGCACCGTCATGCCGATGGGCTGACCTTCGCCGATCAGCAGGTTCGCCTGATAAGGCCAGGAGGTCGAGGCCACGACGCCTTCATTCTTGAAATCCTCGGTCTGCGCGGTGGAATCGCCCCAGTATTTGAACACGAGCTTGCGCTGCGTCTTGAGCAGGTTGACCGCGGCGTCAAACTGTTCCTGCGTCAGCTCATAGGGATCGTCGATGCCGAGCGCGGGCTGGTGCTTCTTCAGATAGAGCGCGGCGTCGGCGATGTAGATCGGGCCGGAATAAGCCTCGACCCTGCCCTGGTTGGATTTGCCGTCGGGCAGCTTCTGCTCCTCGAACACCACGGCCCAGGTCTTCGGGGGTTCTTTGAAAACGGTGGTGTTGTACATCAGCACGTTCGGGCCCCACTGATAGGGCACGCCGAAATGCTTGCCGCCGATCGTGTGCCAGGCGCCGTTCTGCAGGCGCTTGTCGATCGTGTTCCAGCTCGGGATCAGATCGGTGTTGATCTGCTGCACCTTGTTGCCCGCGATCAAACGCAGAGTGGCATCGCCCGAGGCCGTGACCAGATCGAAGCCGCCGGCATTCATGAGCGAGACCATCTCGTCCGAGGTGCCCGCGGTCTTCACGGTCACCTTGCAGCCGGTCTGTTTCTCGAAATCGGTGACCCAGTCGTAGTTCTTGTCGGTGTCGCCCCGCTCCACATAGCCGGGCCAGGCCACGATCGCGACTTCGCCTTCGCCCGGGCCGACCTTGGACATCATCTCCGCTTTCGCGATGCCCGTGGCCATGGCCAGCGCGGCAAACGCGGCAATCCCCGTCAATGCGCCCAGTCTGATCCCCGACATTCCAGCCTCCTCGTCCTGTTTGATGATTCAGTGTTTCGGCCCTGATTGGCGCTCGGGCCGCTGCGACAGGCAACCTAGCCTGACAGCCTGGGGTTGGCAAAGGGCGGCGGCTTCAACAACCTGCGAAGGGCGCCGTTCAGCCGGCTGTAACAGACGAGAATTCCTGGCGAATCCGGGGCTCGGCCAGATCCTTGACGATCAGGACAAGTCGCGAGCGGCGGTCGGCGTCGGGCCAGGCCGGCAACAGGGCGGGCGGATGGAAGAGATGCTGCACGCCATGCACCGCGACCGGCGTGTCGAAGCCGTCGACATTCAAGATGCCCTTGATGCGCAGGAGCCGGTCGCCGTCGCGCGCGATCAGCGTCTCGATGAAACGGGTGAAGCGCTGCCAGTCGAGCGGACGCTCGGCGGTGATGCAGAACGCGCGGATATGGGCGTCATGCCGGTTGGGATCGAGCGCGCTTTGCTCATGGGCATGGCCGTGACCGTGATGATGCGCGTGGCCGTGGTCTTCGTCGGCCTCGCGCGGGTCATAGGCTTCGGCGCGCAGCCAGCCCTGCACATCGGGCGTCTTGAGTGCCGGGTTGAAGAGCCCGGCATCGAACAGCGCGCCGCCGTCGACCTCGCCCTGGCGCGCCAGGATCTGTGGGGCGGCGGGGTTGAGTTGACGGAGGCGCGCCTGCAGGACCGCCAGCTGCGCCGGCGTCGCAAGGTCGGTCTTGGTCAGGACCAGCCGGTCGGCGACCGCAGCCTGCTTCACGGATTCGAAATGGCGGTCGAGCTGATCCATGCCGTTGACCGCATCGATCGTCGTGATGACGCCATCGAGACGGAAGCGGTCGGCCAGCAGAGGGTCTGACATCAGCGTCTGCAGGATCGGCGCCGGATCGGCGAGGCCCGTGCTCTCGATCACGACCCGCTTGAAGGGCGGCACCTCGCCTTTGACGCGGCGGCGGAACAGCGAGCGCAGCGTGTCGATCAGATCGCCGCGGATGCTGCAGCAGAGGCAGCCGCTGTCGAGCAGCACGGTCTGCTCCGGCGCGTTCTCGACCAGCAGATGGTCGAGCCCGATCTCGCCGAACTCGTTGATGACAACGGCGGTCTCGGCCAGGGCCGGCTGGCGCAGCAGCTTCGAGAGCAGCGTGGTCTTGCCCGAGCCGAGGAAGCCGGTGAGCAGGCTGGCGGGCAGCCTCTCTTCCGGCGCGATGTCGTCGCGGCTCACCGCGGTCCCCATTTTTCTTTTTTTTCTTTCCTCTCCACCCGCGCAGCGGGGGGAGAGGGCAGGGTGAGGGGGGTCTCGACGACAGGTGCGATGTCGATGGTCTCGTGCTTTCCTGCGGCCACCCCCTCACCCTGCCCTCTCCCCCACATCCGTGGGGGAGAGGAAAGAAGGGGCGGCGACACTGCGCGGGCCGCGATCATGACGTCTTCGCGCACGGCGCGCCGGTAGCGGGACGCGCGTCATGCAGCGCCCAGACGACCAGCGTCAGCAGCGTCACGGCGCCCGCTTGATGCAGCGCCGCCAACGGCACCGGCACCACCAGCAGCAGCGTTGCAATACCCAGGCCCACCTGAAGCAAAGCCATGGCGGTGGCGAGGCGCACCGGCAGGCTGCCGGTTGCGCGGTCGCGCCAGCCCAGAGCGAGGACGGTCAAGAGGGTCGCGATCGCGAGCCAGCGATGGACGAACTGGGCCGCCGGCGGATTCTCGAACAGATTGATCCAGCCCGGGTTCATGCCCCAGAGATCGGAGGGCGCGATCTCGCCGCCCATCAGCGGGAAGCTGTTATAGACGAGCCCGCCATGGAGCCCGGCGGTGAAGCCGCCCATGACGATGGTGAGGCCGAGCAGCACCAGGGCGGTCAGGAGATGCGGAAAGAAGCGCCGCGGCACCGGCCAGCGTTCGCGCGCGCGCAACAGGCCCAGCGCGGTCCAGAGCATCGCGACGTAGATGGCGAGCGCCAGAACCAGATGCGCCACCAGGCGATATTGGCTGACATCGACGCGGTCGGCGAAGCCGCTCGCCACCATGAACCAGCCGAGCGCCCCTTGCGCCGCGCCCAGCGCGAACAGCAGCGTCAGCCGCGGCGCCAGACCGCGGCGGATGCGGCCGCGCAGGAGGAACCAGAGAAAAGGCAATAGGAACACGATCCCGATCAGCCGGCCCCAGAGCCGGTGCGCCCATTCCCACCAGAAGATCCCCTGGAACTCGACCAGCGTCATGCCGTGATTGACCTGCTGATATTCGGGGATCTGCTGATAGAGCGCGAAGATCCGCTGCCATTCAGCCTCGCTCATCGGCGGCAGCGCGCCCCGGAGCGGCGCCCATTCCATGATCGAGAGGCCCGACTGGGTCAGTCGCGTGACGCCGCCCAGCACCACCATGACGAAGACCATGGCGCAGCAGGCGAGGAGCCAGAGGCCGATCGCGCGGTCGTTGCGCTGAACGAGCTCGCGCCGCCGCTCGGGGTCGGCGATATCGAGGGGAGAGCTGGGAGAAAGGACCCGCATGATGCTTGCGGGATGTAGCGAAGGGCCGCCCTGGCGGCAAGGCCGGGCTTGTCGCGGGGGGCCGCCAAACGCCGGGTGGGCCCGTTCTCAGGATGAACCCTAGCAACCGGCCGGCGGCTTAAGGCCGGGCGGGGTGGGCGGACCGGAAATGACCTGCCGCGATCAGTGCAGCGTCAAATAGGCGTCCGGCATCCTGAAGCTCGCTGGCTGGATCAGCTTGGTCGAGGCGACCTTGACCGAGTGGAGCTTGCCGTCGAGCGAGCGCCGCCAGAAGTCGAGGAAGAGGCGCAGGGTCGGAAAGTCCGGGGCCAGGTCGTAATCCTGCCAGACATAGCTCTGCAGGATCTGCGGGTGATCCGGCAGGTGGTAGAGGATCTCCGCCGTTGTGAGGCGGTAGTCTTTGAGCTGCAACTGAAGCGTCATCCGGGGGTCTCCCTTCGAATCGGAGGCGCCTCCCCATCTTCACCGGCCAGTGTCCGGTAAAGAAGGAAATAATTAATTAAACCAATGGATTGTCAGCCAGACTCTGCGACTGCTGCCAATGATTCCGGGCCGTTGCGAGCAACCCCCCGAGGCGCTTTTTCTCAACGCCGGCTGAATGGAATCGCTCCAATCAAGCCCTGGATCACCGGAGGGACACTTGACTCGGATCGGCGCTGGGCCTACATCGCTGGCACTCATCGACCGGGAGTGCTAACAGCGGCCGCGCGCCGCCGTGGTTTCCTGGTCTTCAACAAAATCAAAGACTTATGGAGGTTCAACCATGCATTTCCGTCCGCTGCATGACCG
>NZ_JBOHKS010000023.1:0-14191 GCF_050729195.1 Hypericibacter sp. | reverse complement strand
CCAATCTGCACTACGCCGCCTACGATATGTTCTTTCCCTTCGCTGCTGGCTTGCAGATTTTCCTGCTTTCCGATCGCGAAGCCATGATCCCGGCAGGCGTCGCGGGTGCCGTCGAGCGAGAGCGCGTGACGGTATGGCGGTCCACGATCACCGCACTTCGCCTCTTGCTCGAGAGCGGCGAATTGGCATCCCGTGATTTGCGTTCCCTGCGGATGCTGGGTGTCTTTGGCGAGTCCTTCCCCATCCCTTTGCTGCGCCAGCTGATGGCAACGCTGCCTGCCTGTCGATTCAAGTTCAACTATGGAGCGACCGAGGTCTATCGCATTGCTTCCTTCGAGATTCCGCAGAATCTTCCCGACGACCTGGTTTCACTGCCGATCGGGCCCGACAGGCCGGAATATACCGTCTCCCTGCGCGATGACGTGGATGTGGAGGTGGAAAATGGAGCGGTCGGCGAGCTGTGCGTCGAAGGAGCGCCGGTCATGCTCGGCTATTGGAAGGATCCGGAGTTGACTGCCAGGCGACGCCTCTCCGGGCGTCCTCAGTCCTGGCGTTCGGGCGATTTTGCTTACAGGGATGCTGCCGGGCTGCTGCATCTCGTTGGCCGCCAGGATCAGATGATCAAGATCCGTGGCCATCGATTCGACCTCGGCGAGATCGAAGCCGTGTTGCGGAGCCAACCCGGCGTTCGCGATGCCATTGCCGCGCTCGTCGCAAAGGCGGATGGCAACGCCGAAGTCCACGCCGCCCTGCTGGCGGAGCCCAGCGAGACGATCAAGACGGCCGTGCGCCTTGCCTGCGCCAAGCGCCTTCCGGCCTTTGCGCGTCCGTCCCGCCTATTGATGCTCGATCAATTCCCGCTATTGCCTTCGGGCAAAGTCGACCGAATGACCCTGCAAAGGAAGCTCTGCGAAGTGGGGGGTCAGTTGCCCTCATGACCGTGCGTCGGCGCTCCCAGGATCCGTTCATACTTTGACGGATCCGGGCAGTCTTCCGACGACGGCGATCGGCCTGGATTGCGCGCGAAAACCTGGATCTGCCGCAGCCGCCTCAACTCTTCCGGAAAAATCGTCTCGAATTGTCTCGATCTTTCAGTCGTTTCTGCTGACAAGATTCGCGTAAGGCTTTCCTGGCACAATGGTCCGGTTCCAGGGAGGAACCCGTCATGGTCATGGAGATCGCCGACCAGGATCTCAGCGGCCGCTGGCTGCAAGGCGTCAGTTTCGCCGGCAAGACCGTCAAGCGCGTCAAGTTCGACGGCGCCGATCTGCGCCGTTGCGATCTCAGTCACGGCCAGTTCTTCGACTGCTCGTTCGACAAGGCCGATTTCGAGAGCGCGCATCTGGTGCGCGCGCTGTTCGAGAACTGCAATTTCCGCAACGCCAAGTTCGTTCGCACCAATGCCAGCGAAGCGACCTTCCGCAGCGCCGCCCTGCCCTCTGCCAGGAAGGCGCCGGGGCTCGATGATTCCGAGCCCCAGGTTTCCTTCGCCGGTGCCACGATCGAGGGATCGGATTTCACCAACGCCAATCTCAACAAGGTCTCGCTCTTCAATGTGAAGGCCAACGACGTCAATTTCTCCGGTGCCGACCTGCGCGGCTCGCTGTTCGAGGAATGCAGCATCGCCGGCTCGGAGTTCGAGAAGGCCAGGCTCGACGGGGCCGACTTCTCCCAGACCCGGGACGCCGCGGCGACGTTGCCGGGATGGGCGGCCAGCATGGTGAAGCTGCCCCAGCGGCTCGAGCTCGAGGATCTCCTGGAAATGATCCAGGAGCATCGACAATGGATCGACAGCTACGGCGTCGAGGGCGTCCGCCTCAGCCTCTCCGGGCAGGACCTCTCTGGCATCGAGATCGCGGGCCTGGATCTCTCCGGCGCCGACCTGCGCCATTGCCGGCTCGACTTCGCCGATCTCTCGGGTGTCCGGCTGGTGGCGAGCGACCTGCGGGGCGCCAGCCTGGTCAAGACCGACCTGCGCAACGCCGACCTGCGAGCGGCCCTCATCACCGAGACGGCGCTGAGCAAGGCTCGCGTCGAGGGCGCACGAAGAGGCTGAGCCTCCATCGTCGAAGGCGTGCCGCCCCCTGCGAGGCGAACGCCGTCGTCCCGGGCCAGCCGGCACAATGCGGGCCTTGAAGAAGGTTTTGCCCCCTCCCTTACCTTGAGCAGCAGCTCGGACTATGGTCGTCGGTGAGCGCCCGGCGCGAGCCCATGATCATGGCTGTCGTCGTTATGGCGTCGGAGCAGTCTCTATAGAGCGCTTGCCTGCGCGAAGGGGTATCGATGAACCGAAATGCGACAAAGCACGGCTCCGGCGCATCTGCTTCCCATGGAAACGAGCAGGCACGGCTGGCCGAGGCGCCGGGCTTCCCGCATCAGAATCCTTCGGGCTATGCCGCGCTCGACGACGAACCTCGCTTCGACCCCCGCCGCCATTTCGCGTTCACGCAGCCCGAGCGGACATGGACGCTCGCGGACTTCGGCTATGACAAGGTCACAATCGCGGCTTCGCCCAGCCCCGTGGCCGTGGCCGGGCCCTTTCGCGTCTTGTCGGAGGAAGGAGCAGAAACAGCTCGCACCATTGCCCTGCGGCTCAAGGAACTCAGCTGGCAGAGCGACCGGACCGCCTCCTACCTGACAGGTGGCGTCTATCGTTCGCGGTTCCTGCGCGATCTCTTTACCTCTCCCGAGTTGGCCGCATTCCTGTCGTCGGTCGCCGGCACGGCACTCGCCCCGCACTCGATGCCGTCGCAACAGCTCTATGTGAACTATGCGCCCGAGGACATCACGCGCCATGTCGATACCTGGCATACCGATTCCATCGGGTTCGACATCGTCCTCATGGTCACGGATCCGAAGGCCATCAAGGGGGGGCTGTTTCAGTTCTTCCGCGGCACGCGCGAGGCGGCGGCCCGACAACTGGCGGCGCCTGTCGCCGGGCTGATCAAAGGCAGCAACGTCGAGCTGTCCTCTGACCAGATCGAATCCATGCCCTTTCCGGGTCCAGGCTATGCGCTTTTCCAGCAGGGCAACCTGGTCCTCCACCGGGCCACGCGCCTCATGGAGAAAGGCGAGCGAATCACCATGGTGCCGGGCTTCGTCGCGCGGGACACGCGTTTCGCGGATCCAACCAATGTCGGGTCGATCGTCAATTGGGGCGAGCCCGGCATTCCAGCCGAACTTGCACGACACAAGGCTTGGTTCGCGCATGGCCGGCTGGAAGCCGTCATGTCCGACCTGTCGATGGACGCAACGCCCCGCGAGGCCGCCATGGCACTGCGCCACGCCATCGCCGACGCCTCCTCGCTTGCGGATCTGTTGGAAGGAGCCGGCGGCGCCGAAACCGCCAGCTGAGGGCACGCGCGGCGAATCCCGTGAGTTGCGGGGATAACCGCCTTGATTCGCGTTAACGCTATTCGACAACCCTCTGATGTATCTCCGAGATCAAGGATTTACGTCACGTCGCTTTTCCGCATCCTCGGCTTGGCCTAAGATAGCACATCAAGTGCGCTGAGGGTCGTCATGAAAACCAATATGTTAGAGACCAATCATCACGCAACGACTCTGCGCCCGACTTCGGCTCAGCTGCGCTGGCTCGGCAAGGGGTTGAAGCAGCCCGGCGGCAAGCTGCCGCTGTTCGACGAGTGGGGCCAGCGCATCAATGAGCGCACCATCCGCCATTGCATCGACATGGGTTGGGCCGAGCCCTGGTTCAGCAATCCGCTGAAGCCCGAATGGCTGGTCTGCAAGCTGACCGATACCGGTCGCGCGCTCCTCGCCCACAATCGCTGAGCGACAGCCCGGCCGCGCGCTCGCGGGCCGGACTTCCCGATGCGCCGACAACCCCTCGAGATCAGCCTCGGGAACGACGATCCCGGCCTCTCCACGGCCCTTCGCGGCTGGCGCTACCGTGCCAGCGCGCGGGGTCCCAAGATCCTGGTGACCGGCGCCGTCCATGGCGACGAGATCACTTCCAGCGCGGCCCTCTGGCATACCGCCGAGCAACTGGCGGACTGGATCACGGCCGGCTCGGTCACCCTCATCCCTTGCGTCAATGTGCTGGCGGTACGCGCCAGCCAGCGCCAAGTCCCGCTCGAGAACATCGATCTCAACCGGCGCTTCCCCGGCCGGCCGGACGGGCTGCTGGCGGATCGGATCGCCCATGCCCTGACCGGCCTGCTCGAGGAGCATGATGCGCTGATCGACGTGCACACCGCCGGCTGGAGCGTTCCCTTCGTCCTGCTGGATCATTTCGGGGATGCGAGGCTCGAGCGGCGCGTGCTGCGCTGGGCCGCCTGCTCCGCCCTCCCCGTCGTGGCCGAGATGCCGGCCAAGATCTCGAACCTGCAGGGCCTCGACCGGAGCTGGTCGGCCTGGGCCGTGCGCCAGGGCAAACCTGCCGTGACCATGGAGCTTTCAGGCTTCCACACGATCGACCATGTCGGCGCCCATCGCGGCGCCACGGCGATCATCAACCTGCTGAACGCGGCTCCCAACCTCTCCGACCGTCTGCCGCGGCAAGGGCCGGTCGCGGCCCCCTGGGTACGGCGCGCGGTCTGCAGCGACTGGGGCGGGCTGTTCGAGGCCGAGCGCCGGCCGGGCGACCACGTCGGTGCCGGCGAACGGATCGGTTGGGTGCGGAGCCTCACCGGCGAGCCGCTGGGCGAGATCAAGGCGCCCGGGGCCGGCCTGCTGCTCGAGATCCAGCCGCTGTCGGCCCTCCATGTCGGCATGCGGGCGGCAACGGTGGCGGTCGAACGCAAGCCCCGCCCGCGCTAGGCTTGCACCTGCGCCGTCCCCCTGGTCCGGGGACGCGCGAGAGGGAGAGATCATGATTTTCGGCGACGCTCATTCCGGGTCCGCTTTCCTTGCCGCCTTCCTGGCGTCGCTGGTCGAGTTCGTCGAAGCGCTGACGATCGTGCTGGCGGTCGGCACGGTTCGCGGCTGGCGCTCGGCTTTCCTCGGCGCCGGGCTGGGCGCGGCCCTTCTCGTCGCGCTGATCCTGCTGCTCGGGCCCACGCTCGGCCTGATCCCGATCACCTGGCTGCAATTGACGGTCGGGGTGCTGTTGCTGCTGTTCGGCATCCGCTGGCTGCGCAAGGCGATCCTGCGGGGCGCGGGCATCATCGCCCTCCATGACGAAGAGAAGATCTATGAGAAGGAAACCGCCGAGTTGAGGAGCGCGGGGCTCTCCCGCCTCGGCGGCTTCGATGCGATCGCGACGGCGACCGCTTTCAAGGCCGTGACGCTCGAGGGGCTCGAGGTGGTCTTCATCGTCATCGCCGTCGGCGCCACCGGCGGCATGCTCGTCCCTGCCAGCATCGGCGCAGGCGCCGCCCTCGCGGCGGTGCTGCTGCTGGGCCTGCTCATCCACAAGCCGCTGACCAAGGTGCCGGAGAATGGCTTGAAGCTCGTGGTCGGAGTCATGATCTCGGCCTTCGGCGTCTTCTGGATCGGCGAAGGGTTGGGCGATCCCTGGCCCGGCGCCGACTGGGCCATCCCGGGGCTCGGCCTCGGCTTCCTCGCCGCGGCCCTGCTGGCGATCGCCCTGGTGCGAATGTCGCTCGCGCGGCCGGAGAGCCGGTCATGAACCGCCTCGTCGGAATCGTCCGCGAGATCGTCGGCCTGTTCATCGACGATGGCAGCCTGGCGATCGGCATCCTCGTCTGGGTCGCGATCGTGGCGCTGGCGCTTCCGGCCCTGGACGTGCCCGAGGTCTGGCGCGCGATCCTTCTGTTCGTGGGCTGTGTCATCATCCTGATCGAGAATGTCGCGCGGTCGGCGCGACGCTCGCGGTCCTGACAACCGGCATTGCGCCGCTGGAGAGCCGTCCCATGCAAACGCCGCCGCAGACGATGAGAGCGGTCCTGCTCACGGGCAATGGCGGCTTCGATCGGCTCGACTATCGCGACGACGTTCCCGTGCCCCGGCCGAAGGCCGGCGAGGTCCTGATCCGCGTCGGTGCGGCTGGCGTCAACAACACGGACATCAACACCCGGACAGCCTGGTACTCGAAGGCCGTGACCGAAGGGACGACGTCGGCCGGCGGTGCCGGCGGCTTTGCCGGCGCCAGGACGGAAGACGCCGGCTGGACCGGCACCGCCCCCGCCTTTCCGCGCATCCAGGGGGCCGATGCCTGCGGCCGCATCGTCGCGGTCGGGACGGGTGTGGATCCGGCGCGGATCGGCGAGCGCGTCCTGGTCGAACCGGTGTTCCGCTCGCCCGCTGGGGGCGATCCCTATCGCGCGACCTATTTCGGCTCAGAATGCGACGGCGCCTTCGCCGAGTTCGCCGTGGCACCCGCGGCCCACGCCTATCGCATCGAGAGCGCGCTCTCCGATGCCGAGCTGGCCTCCTTCCCTTGCGCCTATTCCGCTGCCGAGAACATGCTCACCCGCGCGGGTCTCCGCGCCGGGAAAACCGTCATCATCACCGGTGCCTCGGGCGGGGTCGGCTCCGCGGCGGTGCAGCTCGCCAAGCGTCGTGGCGCCACCGTCCTCGCCGTCGCCCAGGCGTCGAAGGCGGCCAATGCCCTCTCGCTCGGGGCCGCCCGCGTCATTCCCCGCGACGCCGGCCTTGTCGCTGAGGTCGGGCGCGAGAAGGTGGATGTGGCCATCGACGTCGTCGGCGGCGAGGCCTTCCCGCAGCTGCTGGACCTGTTGCGGCGCGGCGGGCGTTATGCGGCGGCAGGCGCCATCGCCGGCCCCGTCGTGCCGCTCGATCTGCGCACCCTCTATCTGAAGGATCTCCGCCTCGTCGGTTGCACGATCCTGGAGCCGGAGGTTTTCGGCAACCTGGTTCGCTACATCGAGCGCGGCGAGATCAAGCCGGTGATCGCCAGCCTTCACCCCCTGAGCGCCATCGTCGCCGCGCAACAGGAATTCCTCACCAAGCAGCATACCGGCAAGATCGTGCTCCTCCCCGCCGCCTGATCTTCCATTGTCCCCCGCAAGAGTGCCACGATGTCCTCGCCGATCCATTTCACCTATCTCAACGGCCCCGACATGGAGGCCCTGGCGCTGACCGACGAGGAGATCCTCGGTGCCATCGAGGCCAGCCTTGCGATGCAGGGCCGCGGACAGACCGTGATCGAGCCGCGGATGCATCTTCGCCCGCGCGACACCCGCGGCCATTTCAACCTGCTGCGCGGCGTGCTGCCGACCGGCGAAGGACGCGGCTTCGCCGGCGTCAAGATCGTGGGCGACTTCATCGACAACTGGCAGCGCGACCTCCCCTCCGAGATGGCCATGCTGCTGCTGTTCGATCCGGCGACCGGCATGCCGCAAGCCATGATCGACGCGACCGCCATCACCGAGATGCGCACCGGCGCCGTCACGGCGATCGGGGCCAAGTATCTCGCCCGCAAGGACTCGGCTGTGCTGGGCCATGTGGGCGCCCGCGGCACCGCCTATTGGAATGTCCGGCTCCTGAACCGGCTGTTCGATCTCAAGGAGATCCGGGTCCATTCCAAGCGCAAGGAAAGCCGCGAGGAATTCGCCGCCACGCTGGAGCTCGACTTGAAACGCAAGATCATCGTCACCGAGGATTGGGCATCCTGCTTCGCGGGCGCCGACATCCTGGTCGAGGCCTCGCGGCTCGATAAGCCGGAACCGCTGTTCAAGACCGAGTGGGTCCGACCCGGCGCGCTCGCGATCCCCTATGGCACCATGAGCGCGGTCGAGATCGACCTGACCGACGTGATGGACAAGGTGGTGATGGATGATTGGGGCCAGGCCGGTGCCGGCCCCTTCGGTGCGCTGCGCCGCCATGTCGACGAGGGCCGGCTCACGGCCGATACGCTGCATGCCGAGCTGGGCCAGATCGTGGCGGGCTTGAAACCCGGCCGCGAGACTCCGACCGAGCGCATCCTCTTCTGGCATCGCGGCCTGTCGCTCTCCGACATCGCGCTGGGCGCCCTCACCCTGGAAAAGGCCCGCCGACTCGGCATCGGCAGCCAGCTGCGTTACGCCTGATCGACGCCGGAACAGCGGATGCTATGATGCCGGCTCCGGAAAAGGAGGCGCGAGCAATGAGCGGACGCGCGGCGATGAGCTTGACGCCCGAGCTGGTGGCGCGGGTGCATCGCGACGTGCCGGATCCCGGCCACGGGGTCATGAAGAAAGAGCCGATGACCGAGGCGGACTACCGCGCCCTGACCGAGTCACTGATGGCGGCGCGCGAGCCCGACGAGGATGTCTGGCTCTTCGCTGCCGGCTCGCTGATCTGGAAGCCCGCCTGTGACATCGACGGGCAGCGCGCAGCGCATCTTCATGGCTGGCACCGCAAATTCTGCCTGCGTCTGGTCCGTTTTCGCGGCACGCCGGAATGCCCAGGGCTGATGATGGGGCTCGCTCGCGGCGGCTCCTGCCGCGGCGTCGTCCAGCGGCTGCCAGCGGCGCACGCCGCGGCACGCGTCGAGCAATTGCTACGCCGCGAGATCAGCGTCAAGCCGCCGGCCAATTTTCCGCGCTGGGTCCCCGTCACCAGCGACGGCAAGCGAATGACCGCACTCGCCTTCACCATCGACCCCAAGGCCGGCAATTACGCCGGCGATCATAGCCTGGAGGAAACCGCGGCCATCCTTGCCAAGGCTTGCGGCCATTGGGGATCCTGCGCGGAGTATCTCATGCATACCGTGGCCCATCTCGAGGACCTCGGCATCCATGACCGCTATCTCTGGAAGCTCCAGGCGCGCGTGGCGGAACTGATCGCCGGCGAGATCGAGCCCTCTCTGCCGATGGTCTCGGCGACGCCATAAAGGTCAAGAGTTCGAGCCTGGCAGATCTACGCTGCCACAAGCTCCAACCGCTCGTTCCACCTAAAGCGCAAAGAAAGACTTCCCGACTAAGAATTCTTTGACCGACGCCTCGCGATCGCATGATGATGGAGCCATTGTTAGACCACGGCGTGCCGTGGTGCGCGAGCCTTACGTCTGATGACGAAATCGAGCGTCGCCTAGTGTCGGTTTTCATCTTGGCTGCATTCCAAGAGTATAGGCCTTCCTCTATGGAAAACTGCCGTTGAGATCGATCGTTATCTGTACGCTGAGCAGGTGAGCAGTCGTATGGTCAGCCCCATTTTGTTCAAGGGTATACCCGGCGCCGATGGTCCATTCCTCTCCGGCGATGCTCAGGTAATCGCTGAGGTCATAGTAAACCGCCAGATCGACAAACAGTTTTCGAGCATCTGAATTTGGATCTTGTTGGCTTGTATAAGCCAGAGAGTAAGACATTGAGTCGATATCCAGCTCGCTTGAAGCGGTCAGAAAGAGCGCATCGTCCTGCTCGCCCTCGAAGTGCCGAAAGTATGCGGCTTCGCAGAACAGGCGGAGCGTCTTGTCTCCAATAGAGATTGCCTTGTTGATGGATCCCGCGAACCCGCTCTCGTCATATGCCTTTATCGGGTTGCCATCCTCGTCTGTGACGCTTCTGCCTTTTCTTTGGTAACGCGCGGCGAGCTGGTACCCGAAACCGCCCTCGGAATAGCAATTCAACGCCGATGCGTCCATGCACCCGTCCAGCGTGACAGAGAACGATGACACTCCGTTGGTGTTGCCAGCGCCACCGTCGGAAAGCCGTGTGCGCGGTCTATGGGTAAATGCCGACTCGCTCAGAACCGTACGATCGGTGGTGAAGGCGCTTGCCTGAAGTACGTGCTCGAGCCCCCAGGCATCGACGGCATAGGCGGCAGCAACGCCAATTCGCTCCTCGAGCTCGTAATTGCCGGGAATGTCCTGGGCATGCAGACCCGGCGTAACGTCCCAAGCCCGTCCGAATGACGGATGTACCTTGCCAGCCCGAAGGTCGAACGGACGAGCCTCGAACTGCGTATAGAGCAGATCGGCGTAAAGGCCGAGATCGGTGAACGCCTGGTTCCGGCCCGGCGTCGCGTCCGAGACCGGTTCGTAGATAAAGCCGCCAATAAATCTAACCTGGTCGACTGGCGAAACTGCGAGAAGGGCCTCAAGTGTCGGGTATAGGCTGTTCGACGTGAGCGATGAGGGATCGGCGGCAAAGGTCCAGTCATTCTCGAGTTCGTTGCTCAGTTCATAGTCGACACAAGGGGCCGAGCAGTAGGACGGCGTCAGGTGAAGCTCTTTGTAATGGGCGGCCTCCTGCGCGACGGCTTGGCCTATGGATAACTGCATCAGGAGCAGCCCGAGCAGCAGAACGAACCTGTGCATTTCTTCGTCCGGTTCCCTCGCGTAACACCAAGGTGCCGTTCCGATCCAGCTCTGTATTGGAAGACTGAACGAGTTCAATTTGATGGAAGCGACTGAAGATAACGGGACGGAGTCTAGGGTCGAAGGAGGTCAAGAGCACACACAGGAGCTCGGCACCAAACTATCGCCCCGTCAGGGTCAACCGCCAGGAATCGAGTTTGTCGCAATGACTTAGAAGGCCGGCTTCAACTATACAAACTATCAACTACTCGGCCGGGACAAATCAGGCTGTGTTCGTATCGGGAGAAGTCGGTCGGGTTCCTGATGCAGATATCCCCGTCCGGCTCCAGTGTGACCAATCCATTCTTTCCACTCACGCCGGAAACGGCCTACTACTACATCGACGACCAGGTGAACGGGTCACCAACTACCTGAGAATTCCATAGCTTCTCATGAAACGCACGCATGGTGCAGAAGGAACAATCGCGGGGGCTGGAAACATGCATCCATCAGCCTAGCCCGGAGAAGAGCATGTCGGGAATGGCTGCGCGGGTCGGACCATGAAAATACTCTTGATCGAGGATGACGCCGAAACGGCCGGCCTTGTCGCCGACGGCTTGCGGGAAACGGGATATACCGTAGAGGAGGTGCGCGACGGCCGCGAGGGCTTGGTAAAGGCCATCAAGGAGTCATTTGACGTGCTTGTGGTCGATATCCGTTTACCGAATCTCGATGGGCTGAGCGTGGTCAGGCTAGCGCGCGCTGCGCGCGTGGCGACACCCATTCTGTTTCTGACGACGATGGACAGCGTCGCCGACCGCGTCCGAGGGCTTAAGGAAGGCGGGGACGATTATCTGGTCAAGCCCTTCGCGCTTGCCGAGTTGTGCGCACGGGTGGATGCTTTGGCGCGGCGGCGTCCGATGACCCAACAGGAGACGACGCTGAGCGTGGGCGATCTTGTCGTAAATCTGATCGATCGCAGCGTCGTTCGCGGCAATGTGGCGATAGAACTCCTGCCGCGAGAATTTCAGCTTCTTGAGTATCTGATGCGCAATACCGGGCAGGTCGTGACCAAGAAAATGCTGCTCGAGAAGGTTTGGAAATTCAATTTCGATCCCCAAACCAACGTGATCGAGACGCACATCAGTCGCCTCAGGACCAAGATCGACAAACCATTCGGTCAGGAGCTGCTCCACACCATACGTGGCGTTGGCTATATGCTCGATGTGGCTCGCTGACCGCTTCAGGACCACGCATGCGCGTATTGCGTTGGGCTACACGCTGCTTGTCGCCGCTTCGTTCGCCATTCTCTTCGCCGTGACATTCTGGCTTGTCACCCAGGCGATGACGGCCAGCTTGCGGGTTCAGGTTGAAGCAGAGGCGGCCGATTTGATGTTAACCTACGAGACCGAAAGGTTTAATGCGCTTGCCGCCGATGTGAATGATGGCTTGGTCGAGAAGGGAGATTCGGCGGTGTATTTACTTCTTGATCGCCAGGCGGCGACGGTGGCGGGGAACGTGGGCAGTATCGCGCCGTTCTCCGGCTGGCGGGAAATGAAACTCCAGCCCTTTCGCACGGAAAGGGACGATCCAGCGGCCATGGATAGCTACCTGGTTGTTGGGCGGCCCTTCGATGCCGGATTTCTGATGGTTGGCTTTAGCCGTCAAGACATAGAAGGGGCTGAGAACATCCTGCTGCGCTCTCTCGCCTGGACGGCGAGTCTCACACTCATACTCGGCCTTGCAGGTGGAGTTTTCTTTGGCGGCAGGCTTGTGCGACGCGTCGAAACCATCAGTCAGGCGACGTACGCGATCATGGAGGGCGATCTATCCCGGCGAGTTCCCGTCGAAGGGTCCCGCGACGAGATCGACAGCCTGGCGGCCAATGTCAATCGGATGCTGGATCGAATTCAGGACCTGATGACCAATGTCGAGCAGGTTACGAACGATATTGCCCATGACCTCCGCACTCCCCTCGGCAGGGTCAGGCAACGACTGGAGGTTGCACGCCGTAAGGAACAGTCGGTAGCGGGGCTAGGGATGGCGATCGATCATGCGATCGAAGATGTCGATGGGATTCTCGGCATCTTTTCAGCACTGCTGAAGATCGCGCAGGTCGAAGCCGGAACGGTTGCGAGAGATTTCGTCGAAGCGGACTTGAGTGAAATCGCCGGTCGCGTTTCCGAAGCCTATGCATTGGTCGCCGAGGATCACCGGCAGAAACTGGAGGCGCAGATCGCACCCAACGTGGTCATTTGGGGCGACCATGGCCTCCTCGCCCAGGCATTGGCGAACCTGTTGGAGAATGCAATCAAGCATTCTGGTTCTGGCACGACGATTTCGGTGAAAGTATTGCGCGCCCTTGGCGAAGCGCAGCTGGAAGTTGCCGATACGGGCCCCGGAATTCCGGCCGCCGACCGCGACCTTGTTCTCCGGCGGTTCGTGCGCCTGGAGACAAGTCGCACGACACCCGGAAGTGGCCTGGGGCTGTCGTTGGTCAAGGCCGTCGTCATACTTCATGGCGGCAGGATCGAGCTCGCCGACAATGATCCAGGCCTGCGCGTTCTCGTCAGCTTCCCGATGGAATCTCGGGCTTCCTGATTTGGCTGGGACATCCATCAGCCGAGGCGCGGAAGGCACCTAGTCCACCCCGCCACGATTACGGCCGGACGCGCCGAACCGCGAATCAAACGTTGGGGCACAGGTGAGCTCCCCCGTTGAATTACCTCGCAGTGACCTATGGTCTTGCCATGAAGCAGACCGAGGATGGCCAGGACCATTCGCGGGCGAACAGTCACTTTGCGTCGGACCGCTGTCGAAGTCCTCGGCTTGCCGCTGTGGAGTCATCTCATCGGCGCTGTCATCGCGAGTGCAGCTGCATGTGAAATTTCTGTGGCCAATAGCTCGGGTGCGAAATCGCAACGGTATTGTTTCCTATGTCATTTTCTGCATTGCGCGGGCTTTCGCCAACCGCATCTATAAATATCTTCAATTTGCCATCGGTCGGAGTCGGATCCACAACTGGACGCTCGTCGTGGGTCCGCCGGATGCGGACTGGATGCCGCGAGGGTGGTACGACAACGGCAAATTGCAGTCGCATCAAGTGCTCAATGGCGCCGGATAATCGCATGCCACCGAAGTCGCGCCATGCCGCCTGAATCAGAGGACCAACAGAGGGACCATGTCTGGAAATTAAATCCATCTATAGGAGGAAGTTCCTATGTCGAAGCATTTTTCGATGTTGCCCACCCAAGGCTCCGCTACCGTAAGCAGTGCCCTCACCCCCGCCGACTTCGTGCCTGTCATCGACAATCCGTTTATGCCATTGGAACCCGGCACGACATTCGTGTCGGTGAGCCCCGATGGGCATACGATCGACAATTTCGAGGTCACTCGCCAGACCAAGGTGATCGATGGCGTGACCTGCGTCGTGGTCAGGGACGTGACGACCACTGACGGGGTTCTGGCAGAGAACACCCTCGACTATTTCGCGCAGAACAAGGACGGCACTGTCTGGTACTTCGGCGAAGACGCCAAGTCGTTTGACAATGGCCATGTCAGTACCGCAGGTTCCTGGCGGGCGGGTGTCAATGGTGCCGAGCCCGGCATCATCATGGAGGCACATCCTCAGGTCGGCGACCAGTACGATCAGGAAAACGCATTTCCAATCGCCCAGGACCACGCGGAAATTCTGAGCCTGACCGAGTCGGTGAGTGTACCCTACGGGTCCTTCGACCATCTGTTGAAGACGGCGGAAACCTCGATCGTCGAGCCCGGCGCGCTCGAGTTCAAGCTGTACGCCGCCGATATCGGCGTTATTTCGGACGTGGACCCCGTTTCGGGAGATATCTCCCTGCTCGTCCAGGTCAAGGTCGACGGCACCAACCAGGGCGACACGCTCCTTGGCTATGGGGGGCCGGATCAGATCAACGGCAATGGTGGCAGTGACAGCATCGACGGGCATGCCGGCGCCGATACGATCAGTGGCGGCAGCGGCAATGACACGCTCGATGGCGGCAACGATACCGT
>NZ_JBOHKS010000022.1:0-4610 GCF_050729195.1 Hypericibacter sp. | reverse complement strand
CTCCTGGAATACGAGAAAGCGCGAGGAACCGCGGCCATGACGCAGGCCCGGGCTCGTGCGCATGATTATCTCCTGGAGCGCCGCATGCTCAGGTCGCTGAGATCCGGCGAGGTGATCAATCACCGCTGGACACGCTTCTCGTTCCCGACCACCTGGCACTACGACCTGCTGCGGGGGCTGGACTATCTGCGGAGCGCCGGCGTCGAGCCCGACGAACGGGTCGCCGAGGCGGTCGAGCTGGTAAAGGAGCGACGGCACCAGAACGGGCGGTGGCCGCTCAACCTCCTTCACACCGATCGGGTCGATCGTGTCCCCTTCGACATGGAGGCCGGGGTCGGCAAGGCCAGCCGCTGGAACACGCTGCGCGGCCTCCGCGTGCTGGACTGGTATGGGAACTGAGCTTCCGGGACGGGAGGGCTGATCATCCTCGGATGCGTTGAGGTTTCCTTCGAGACTCAGGACCGCCCGGCGGACGCGTGAGCCGCGAAGAGTGCGTTGACGATCATCGTGCCGTAATAGCCGGTCACCTCCCGGATATCCCGATTGTCCGGCCCGATGCGAATGACCCAGCAATATTCCTGCGCATAGAGGACGCCCGAGACCGTCGGCGTCTCGCTATGCCATGCGACGACGACGGTGTCGCCCTCGCCGAGGATCCGTTTCACCCGGCATCGGGTCGGGCCGCTGAAGATCGACAACAACGGCTTGTAGCAATTGCCGAGATAGGCATGTTTTCCCTCATAGCGGCCGGAGATCGGGGTCGTGCCCTGGGCCGTCCAGACGAGATCGGCGGCCAGCGCCGCAGAGAAGGGTCCGGAATCGCCCTTCTCCCAGCGGTCGAAGAGCTGGATAACGAATTCCTTCGCGGTCATAGGGGCTGCCTCTTCGCGCGCTTGAAAACCGGCGGGCAAGAGTTGTCGGTTCGTATCACGCCGGGCGCGCCCGTATCCTGTGACGCGAAAAGCCGCTGCAAGGAATTGTTTCCCCAGCGAGATTCCGTGATGGCGCTGGCCGACCGGTTCGTCGGCTATGTCCGCAAAAGCGGCGCGACCAACCGAACAGATCGGCGATCTCGTGATGACATTAAACTGCCACCGCGTGATCTGCATCTGTTCCGCATTCGTGACTCCTCGCCACGATTGAACGGATTAAAGTTCGTCAACAGTAGATGGGCTCCGTCCGCGCGGGCGGCTTGCATCCTGGTTCCCTCGCTCGATTCGGGCGGCGCGTCAAACGCAGCAAAGGGAGAGTGGAGCATGTTCGCGCAAACTCACCGTCGACGGATGGACAGAGATGCCCCGCTGATGTTCGGTGCCGCGTCGATTGCACTGGGCACCGCAATTCTCCTTGGCATTATGGCGACGACGACAATCGCGGCCGCCGATCCCCCGGTCGTCGGGCCGCTGACGCAGATCTCGGGTCCAAGTCCGTTCGGCGGCTGCGTTGTCGATGACGTGCCAGGCCAGGAGGCCGAGGGATCCCTCAACTTCCCCGACTCGGAAATCGAACCCTATGTGCATGTGAACCCGGCGAACCTCGACAACGCGATTGCCGTCTGGCAGCAGGATCGCTGGTCGGACGGCGGCTCGCGCGGCCTGGTTTCCGCCGTCAGCTACAATGGCGGCGAGACCTGGCAGACGGTGACACCGCCGCAATTTAGTGTGTGCTCCGACGGCATCTTCGAACGGGCGACCGACCCGTGGATCAGCTTCGGGCCGAGTGGTGACGCCTATTTCATGAGCCTGTCGTTCGATTCCGACCCGGCTATCTTCGGCGGTCACAACGCCATGCTGGTCAGCAAATCGACGGACGGCGGCTTCACCTGGGAACCTCCGGCGACACTGATCGAGGAGGACAATCCGCTGGCGCTGAACGACAAGAACTCGCTCACGGCCGACCCGACCAACGCCCATCTGGTCTACGCGATATGGGACCGGCTCGAGCTGTTCCAGGTCACACCGCTCCAGCTCGCGGCACTCGGCGCCACGATGCGCTTCGAACATGAGCGGGCGGTGATGGTCGGCCAGCAGCTGCGGCGGATGCAGATGGCGTCAGCCGCGGTCGCCGCCGAGCCGCCCCAGTTCAAGGGCCCGACCTATTTCACCCGCTCGACCAATGGCGGACAGACCTGGGAGCTGCCGCACATCATCTACGACCCGGGCGCCGACAATCAGACTATCAACAACGTGATCGAAGTGCTGCCGAACGGCACCATCCTCGCTTTTTTCACGGAGATCCTCAACACCAGCCGGGGCCCCGTCGTGAACATCTCGTTCAAGCGTTCGTTCGACCAGGGTTTCAGCTTCAAGCCGACAAGCGGACGGATCCGGGCCGTTCGCATTTTCACCAATGCCATCTTCAATCAAACCGGCGTTGTGACTCCGAACGAGGAGTTGCCGGTGCGCGACGGCGGAATCCTGTTCGATTCGGCCGTCGACCCGAACAACGGCAACCTCTATCTGGTCTGGCAGGACAACCGGTTCAACGGCGTGGACCAGATCGCCTTCTCGCAATCGACGGACCACGGCAACAGCTGGTCCAGGCCGATCAAGATCAATCACACGCCGGACAGGATCAACCTCTTGAGGACCCAGGCCTTTGTCCCGACGGTTGCCGTCAACGATGACGGCCTCGTCGCGGTCACCTATTACGACTTCCGGAAGGACAATGGCACCGCGGAGCTGACGGATCAGTGGATCACCTTGTGCGACCCGGGTACCGGGAAGAAGAGCCAGTGCGACCACGCGAAGAACTGGAGCCAGGACAGGCGCCTGACCGACACGTCGTTCGACATCCGCAACGCGCCGGACGCCGGCGGGCTCTTCCTCGGCGACTACGTCGGTCAGGCGGCCGCGGGCACGGATTTGCTGCCGGTGTTCGGCATCGTCGATGGTCCCGGCCAGACCAGCATCTTCAGCCGGCGGGCCATGCCGACCGTGGCGGTGAGCGCGCTTACGGAATAACGCGGAGGCACGGAGCTTGCCGGTGCGGGGTCGCCCATGAGGGCGGCCCCGCAGGCACTTCTCGCCGAAGCGCTTCTGGCCTCCGCTGCCGGAGGGGCGACAGTCCGTTCCCTCGCTTCAGACGGCGCTGGTCATGTCGATCATGACGGGCGCGCGGCCACGGCATGCTCCGCAAATTGCGGCAGGTCGTCGGTGATGGTGAACCAGGGCGCCTTCGAGCCGACGAAGATATGCTTGCTGGGCCGGATGGACGGATCGTCGACCAGGGTTCCCATGGCGACATGGACGAAGGCGCCGTCGCGAACAACCGAATAGAGCAGCGAGCCGTAGCGGCGGCAGTGGGCATCATGATCGCGATCGTCGCCGAAGCGCAGGAGTTCGCCCTCGCCCTGGGTGACGCGCAGCTTGGCGCGTTCGATGCCGGCGAAGGGCTTGAAGGCCGAACCCGTCGTCCGCCGGCAGTTCGAGCAATGACAGTTCATGGCATAGCCGAACTCGTCCGCCACAGCATATTGAACGGCGCCGCAGAAGCATTTTCCGGTGAGGGTGCGGGCAGTGGATTTAATCGGATCTGTCACAGAACTCCTCCCTCTTGGCGGATGGCAAGCTGATGGGGCGCCGCGACGGTATCCCGGAGGCGTCGCGACAACAGACCGGATCGAAACCCGCCGACTCTCGCGCGCCGTCAGGCTTTCGCCGGCACCATCGCCAGCTTGAACACCAGCAACAACCCCGCGCCGATCAGGAGAATGCCGAAGGCGAAGAGCGGCAGCGGGATCAGGATCCCGGCCAAGGCACCGCCAACGACCGCGCTCAGCGATTCGGCCCCCACCTGGAGCGCCTGGTTGTTGCCCATGACGCGGCCTTGCCGTTCCAGGGAGACGGCATTCGCCAGCACCGTCGGGCAGGCCGCCAGGGCCAGGGTGCCGATGAAGGTCGTCAGGCCGCCGGTGATCCAGATCGAACCGAGCCCGTCCGGAAAAGGAATCGAGATCATGGTGAGACCGGCGAGCAGGGCCGCGCCCACCGCCACCCGGTTCAAGCCGACCCGTCGTGTGAGCGGCGCCATCACGCCGAAGCTGGAGACGGCGGAGATCACGGCGAGGCCGGAATAGATCAGCGTCGTCTGATCGACCGTGGTATGCCAGCGGTCGGTCATATAGACCAGCACCATCCGGAAATAGCCGAACAGGCCGAGATAGATCAGGAAGTTGATGAGATAGAGCGGACGGATCGCCCGGTCGCTGAGGACGGTGCCGAGATTGGTGAGGGCGGCGAAGACATCGAACCGCTTGTCCTTCTCCGGCGGATGCGTCTCACGGAAGCTCAGCTTGATCCAGAGCAGGGTCACGGCCAGCAACGGTACCGTCAGCCAGAAGGGCGCGCTCCAGCCCCCATAGAGCGCCAGCTGGCCGCCGGCCACGGGGCCGGCGATGTAACCCAGGCTGCAGCTGGAATAGACCCAGGCGAACAGGCGCGGGCGCTCGTCAGGCTCGGCCACGTCGGAGATCGCGCTCTGCGCGATGGCGATGTTGGACTCGGCGAGCCCGCCGATCAGGCAGCCGGCCGCGAGCAGGATCAGCGAGCGCGCCTCGATGCCCCACGAAATGAGGACATAGGCCGCGATGGAGACCAGCAGCGAGATCA
>NZ_JBOHKS010000021.1:0-8948 GCF_050729195.1 Hypericibacter sp. | reverse complement strand
CCCGCAAGGGGAGGGGCCGTGGATTCTTTCACAAGCTCCTTCGCCGGCATGACAAAATACTGCGCGCGCAAAAGAAAAAGGCCCCATCCTTCTCAGGACAGGGCCTTCGCATTGCTAAGTGGATTGGCGTCAGTTCGCCAGATTCTGCTCGATCGCGGCGTTCTTGATCGACTTCTGCAGCTTCTCGAAGGCGCGCACCTCGATCTGACGCACGCGCTCGCGGCTGATGTTGTATTCCTTGCTCAGATCCTCGAGCGTGGTCGGCTCGTCCTTGAGCCGGCGCTCGGTCAGGATGTGACGCTCGCGCTCGTTCAGGCCCTTCATGGCCGAGACCAGCAGCGCCTGGCGCTTGCCAAGCTCTTCGCTCTCGCCCAGGAGGGCCTCCTGGTTCTTCGACTCGTCTTCGAGCCAGTCGATCCATTCGCCTTCGCTGTCGGCGCGGGGCGACGCGTTGAGCGAGTGATCCGGGGCTGCGAGGCGCCGGTTCATCTGCACCACATCGTCCTCGGGCACATCGAGCTGGGTCGCGATCTTGGTGACGGTCTCGGGTGCCAGATCGCCCTCTTCGATCGCCTTGAGCTGGCCCTTGATGCGCCGCAGATTGAAGAACAGCTTCTTCTGCGCCGCGGTCGTGCCCATCTTCACCAGCGACCAGGAATGCAGGATGTATTCCTGGATGGCGGCACGGATCCACCACATGGCATAGGTCGCGAGACGGAAGCCGCGTTCCGGATCGAAGCGCTTGACCGCCTGCATCATGCCGACATTGCCTTCGGAGATGAGCTCGTTCACCGGCAGGCCATAGCCGCGATAACCCATCGCGATCTTGGCGACGAGGCGCAGATGGCTCGTCACCAGCTTGTGCGCCGCCTCGGTGTCCTCATGCTCCCGCCAGCGCTTGGCGAGCATGTATTCTTCATTTGCCTCCAGCATCGGAAACTTGCGGATGTCCTGCAGGTAGCGGCTGAGATTGCCGTCCGACAGTGCTGGCAGGGATCGACTGAAACTGGCCATTTGAAGTCCTCCTTACGCCCCTCGCGTAACCCCTCTATTCCAAGGGATCGGAGTTTCCCGCGGAATTTTGGCACTTGTGAGGCACAAGTGCTAAATTTGGTCGGTCTCGTTGGATTTCAAGGGGTTACGGCCAAGTAACTATTATTAACCATTATATTGATTCTAAAGAAGAAATCAAAGCCTGCATGTCCGGCGGGAGCGGGGACTCCCAGCGGAGGGCCTCGCCGGTCACCGGATGCTCGAATCCCAGGAGCCAGGCATGGAGCGCCTGGCGCTTGAAGCCGGCGACGACCTCCCGGACCTTGGGTGGCAGGGCATTGAGCCGAGCCGGGGTGGCACGGCCATAGGTCGGGTCGCCCAGCAGCGGATGGCCGATCGAGGCCAGATGGACCCGGATCTGGTGGGTTCGGCCGGTGGCCAGCCGGCATTCGACCAGGCTCGCCAGCCGCCCGAAGCTCTTCAATACCCGATAGCGCGTCAGGGCCGGTTTGCCGCCCCGCGCCAGCACCGTCATCTTTTTGCGGTGGACCGGATGGCGGCCGATATTGCCCTCGATCTCGCCCGATTTCTTCGCGGGCACGCCCCAGACCACGGCCTGATAGGCGCGCTCGACCTCATGCGCCGCGAAGTCGGCCGCGAGCTTGCGATGCGCGATGTCATGCTTGGCCGCGACCAGGAGCCCGCTCGTATCCTTGTCGAGCCGGTGAACGATGCCGGGCCGGCGCACCCCGCCGATCCCCGAGAGCGACGCGCCGCAATGGGCGATGAGCGCATTGACCAGGGTGGCGCCCTCATTGCCGGGAGCCGGATGCACGACCATGCCGGCGGGCTTGTCGATGACGATCAGCGCATCGTCCTCATAGCGCACGACCAGCGGGATATCCTCGGGCTGTGGCGTGGGCGCGGTCGCGTCGGGGATCGAAATGACAAAGTTCTGGCCTGGTTTGACCCGCTGGGAGGGGTCGGATATGGTCCGCTCGCCCGACCGGACGCAGCCCTCTTCGATCAATGATTTGAGGCGGCTGCGGGAAAGATCGGGCAGCCGCGCGGCGAGCGCGCGGTCGACCCGCTCGCCCTGCTGATCGGCCTCGATCGTCACCTCAAGGCGGCGTTCGTCTGCAGCTTCCATCGCTTTCGAGACTGGACCAACTCCATGCGTGCCCTCAAGGCTCTCGTCATCGTGATGGGGATCATCATCGTGATCGGCGTCGCCATCGTGGTGGTGACGATCGTGCATCGGATGCAGGGCAAGCCCGGCACGGCTACGACGGCCAGCGGTGCTGCGCAGCTGGGCGATGTCGTGCTGCCGCTGCCGCCGGGCTGCCGCGTGGCCGAGATGACCTCGGTCAACGACCGGCTCTGGCTCCGCTTGGAGCCGCTCACCGGCAACGCCGCCGATGCGGCCTGCGCCGACATCCTCATTCTCGATCCGGCGACCGGCAGCGTCGTCGGCCGGCTCAGCCCGGGCACGTCGGGCTGACCCAAGCGGTCGAGCCATCCGGACGCGGATCGGGAACTTTCAGCAAAAGAGGCCATGATGGATTTCCGCAGCGACAATGTGACCGGCGCGCATCCCAAGGTGATGGACGCCCTGGTGGCGGCGAACCGGGACGCGGTCAGCTCCTATGGCGAGGATCCGTTCAGCGCGCGGGTGACGCGCAAACTCTCCGAGATCTTCGAGACCGACTGCACGGTGTTCCCGGTCGCGACCGGCTCGGCCGCGAACGCGCTGGCGCTGGCGACGATGACGCCGCCCTGGGGCGCCATCTTCTGCCATGAGGTCTCCCATGTCGCGACCGACGAATGCGGCGCGCCGGAATTCTTCACCGGCGGCGCCAAGCTGGTCAATCTCGGCGGCAAGGGCGCCAAGATCGAAGCGAGCGAGATCGAGGCGCGCGGCGGTGTCGGCAAGGGCGTGGTGCATCATGTGCAGCCGGCTTCCGTCAGCATCACCCAGGCGACCGAATACGGCACGGTCTATCGCCAGGACGAGATCGCCGCGATCGGCGCCGCCTGCAAGCGTCACGGCCTGCGCTACCACATGGACGGGGCCCGCTTCGCCAACGCGCTCGTGACCCTGAACCGCAGCCCGGCCGACCTCACCTGGCGCGCCGGCATCGAGGCGCTCTCCTTCGGCGCCACCAAGAACGGAGCCCTCGGCGTCGAGGCGGTCATTCTTTTCGACAAGACGATGGCGGCCGAATTCGAGCTGCGGCGCAAGCGGGCGGGTCACCTGTTCTCCAAGATGCGGTTCCTCTCGGCCCAGCTCGAGGCCTATCTCGAGGGCGATCTCTGGCTCGCCAATGCCCGCCATGCCAATGCCATGGCCAAGCGCCTGGCCGAGGGCCTCGCCCGGCTGCCGGGCTCGAAGCTCGAGAACGAGATCGAGGCCAATGAGATCTTCGTGCGGCTGCCCGAGGCCGCGATCGCAGGGCTCGAGCGCGAGGGCTTCAATTTCTATCGCTGGGACGGGGCGCAGTTCCTGCGGCTGGTGACGGCTTGGAACACCGAGGTCCAGGCGGTGGACGCTTTCCTGGCGGCGGCCAAGCGGCTGCTGGCCGCCAACGCGGCTTAGCCGAAGTCGACCTCTTCAACTCCGTGCTACTGCGGCTCCTCGCTCCTCTCACGGCAGGGCGAGGAAGCGGCCTTGCTGCTTGCCATTCACGGCAAGCTACGCGCCGTCCACCCCATCAGGTCGAACTCCGTCCCGGCAATAGGAAAAACCGAACCAGTGGTTCATGAATTCATATTTTTTGAATGCAAGCGGCTCCACTAAACTGGCGCTCGGATCCGCTAAGGATCTTCGGATGCCGGATAGGGGCGCAGAAATGTCGATTGAGAGAGTGGAGACGCTCGTTGTCGGCGCCGGCCAGGCCGGCATTGCCATGAGCGAGCATCTGAGCAAGTCCGGCATGCCTCATCTCGTCCTGGAGCGGCACCGGATTGCCGAACGCTGGCGCTCGGAAAGATGGGATTCGCTGGTTGCCAACGGTCCGGCCTGGCACGATCGATTTCCGGGCATGGAATTCTCCGACACCGATCCCGATGCCTTCGCCCAGAAGGAGAAGGTTGCGGACTATTTTGTCGCTTACGCGGAAATGATCGCGGCTCCGATCCGCTGCGGCGTGGAGGTCAAGTCGGTGCGGAGCCATGTCGGCCGGCCCGGCTTTCATGTCGAAACGTCGGAGGGCGTCATTGAAACCGCCTACCTCGTTGCCGCCACCGGGCCCTTCCAGCGCCCTGTCATCCCGGCCGTCGTTCCTGAAGATGCGGGACTGTTTCAGATCCATTCCAACGCCTATCGCAATCCCGCCCAGCTGCCCGAGGGGGCGGTGCTGGTGATCGGGGCGGGATCTTCGGGAGCGCAGATCGCCGACGAGCTCTTGCGTGCGGGAAAGCGTGTTTTCCTGTCGGTCGGTCCGCATGACCGGCCTCCGCGCGGTTATCGCGGGCGTGACTTCGTCTGGTGGCTGGGGGTCCTTGGCAAGTGGGATGCCGAGACCCCGCCGCAAGGCAAGGAACATGTCACGATCGCGGTGAGCGGGGCCTATGGCGGCCGGACCGTCGACTTCCGGCGTTTCGCCGAACGGGGGATGACGCTGGTTGGGCGGGCGGAAAGGTTCGAAGACGGTGTGATGTCCTTTGCGCCGGATCTTGCGGACAATATTGCGCAAGGGGATGCGAACTACCTGTCGGTATTGGACGAAGCCGACGCTTTTGTCGCCCGCAATGGTCTCGACCTCCCCGAGGAGCTCGACGCCCGCAATATCGGGCCCGACCCGCACTGCGTGACCGACCCCGTTCTCGAGTTGAACCTGGCGAAGGCTGGAATCGCCTCGATCATCTGGGCAACAGGCTTTGCTGTCGATTATAGCTGGCTGAAGCTCGACACATTCGACGAGAAAGGGAGGCCGAAACATCGCCGCGGTGTCTCGGCGGTGCCTGGGCTCTATTTCCTGGGATTGCCATGGCTGTCGCGAAGGGGGTCCAGTTTCATCTGGGGCGTCTGGCACGACGCCAAGCACGTGGCGGACCATATTTCCATGCAGCGCGGCTATCTCGCCTATCATCCTTGCGCCCGGGGGAAGACCAAAGGCTCATAACCAAAAGACGAGGTCGAGGCCGATGAGACCCTCGCGCACGGAAGTTCAGGCCGTGGATGCGTTCCTGGCGGCGGCCAAGCGGTGGCTGGCCGCCAACTCGAGCCTAGCCCGGCCGGCCGTGGCGCGGCAGGACCTCTTGCCGCATCAAGGGCTTGAACCCTATCGCGAAAAGGCTTGATCGGGGCGGGGCCTTCCCCTATTCAAAGGCCCTCTCGGGCGCCCGCCGGATCCCCCTGGGATCAGGGCCAGGAGCCACCCCGAGCCTGCTGATAGGTCCCCTTCGTCTAGTGGCCTAGGACACCGCCCTCTCACGGCGGTAACAGGGGTTCAAATCCCCTAGGGGACGCCAGCCATTTCCAAGCTCTCGGCTTGAAGCAGAGACCGCCGCTACTTCCTGATTCCCACGAGACAGCGCATGACGGTGCGGCCTTTCCCTAGGGCGAAGGCGACCTTCACGCGCGACGCGATGTGGCCTAACCTCTCCTTCCATCAAGCGAAAGACCTGTCCCTCTCGGCAATGGCTGCAGAGGACATCCAGGAACGGCAGCTCACCGCAATCGCGTCGGTTTGCGGCTGCGAGAACCATCGGAGCGTTCGTCCATGCGCCTTCATCGCAGGCTCGCCGTCGCCGCTGCGGCCACGGCGTTGTTTTTTCTCATTGCCGGCAGCAGCGCGGGCGCGGCCGATTCGACCTTTCCTCTGCCGAGCGACGACCGTGCGCAGATCGAAAAATATCTGGGGACCGGCGTTATCGGCGAGCCCATCGCCGCCAAGCCGTTGATGGCGGCCGATCAGTATTTGCCGCCGGGGAATAAGGTCACATCCTATCAAGTGCGCGAATCGAGCGGCAAAACGCGCACCGAGAACCACAAGGTCGAAGCCACCACCGATCCGATGTTCGCCCCGGGCTGGCGCTATTCCGCCGAGCCGGTCGGTGCATTCTTCCTGCAGAAGACCGCCGATGGGGGCGTCGTCATCCTGGGTTCGCAAGACCTCGAGGAGAAGGTGCTGTCGCGCTACACGCCCGGCGAGCCGCTGATTGTGACGGGGTTGGCGCCGGGCCAGAGCCGGAAGGTCACGGTTAAAGTGGCGGTTTCCGACCTATCCGATCCGACCGATGTCAATCACACGGGATCGCTCGACGTCACCTACAGCTATATCGGCGCCTACAAGGTCACGGTTCCTGCGGGCAGCTATGACGCCGTTCTCATCAAGTGGGACTACAAAGGGTCCGTAGGGCCGGCGAGCATCAAGCTGACCGAGTATCGGTTCATTGCCCCGGGCGCGGGCATGGTCGCCATGGTCGAAAGCCGACAGATTTCGGCGATGCTGATCTACAACGACAAGACGAAGCTCGGGAAGCTGATGCAGACCAAGCCCTGAGCCACGGGGTCGGCGCTGCAATCGGGCCATGACGAGGTCCGATTTCCAGACCGAAAGTCCCCTCGAAAGCGCCGCCGGCAAGACCGGGAATAACCGGCGCGGCCGGTTCCTGGACGAGGATCGCCGGATCCGAGCGTCCTTCTCTCCTGGCAACATCGCGCGGAATAGGAAAATAGTTAGCGCCGGCTGACCTACCGGGCTTAGCATAGGGACCTATGCACTGATTTCTCGCGGCGCTTTCGCGACAGGGAAAGAGCGGGCGATCGAAACCGCCCCCCTTGACGAAGACCGCGCGCCTTGGACGCAACGGGGGACTCATGGTCAAGCGGGTGGCGCGCCAAAAGGCGCCGACGACAACGCGCGGCTCCATCTCGGGAGCCGGCGCGAAAGCAAACCTCAGCGGGCGACGTTTTGTCGGCAAGACGGTGCTGGTCAGCGGCGGCGCCGGCGGCATGGGCCGCGCGGCGGCCCTTCGGTTCGCGGCCGAGGGCGGCAAGGTCGGCATCCTCGATATCCTGGATAAGGAAGGGCAGGAGGTCGAACGGCTGATCCGCGAATCCGGCGGCAGCGCGCTGTTCGTGAGGACCGACGCATCGAAGTCCAAGGCGGTCACGGCCGGCATCGCGAAGATCAACAAGCAGTTCGGCCCGATCGATGTGCTGTTCAATCACGCCGGCACCGTTACCGTCCGACCGTTCCATCTGACCACCGAGGCCGAATATGACCGGCTGATGGACATCAATGTCCGCTCGGCCTTCCTGGTCTGTAGGGCCGTGGTCGCGCAGATGCTGGAGAACGGCGGCGGCTCGATCGTCATCACCTCGTCCAACGGCGGCGAGATGGGCTTCGCCCTGGAATCGATCTACTGCATGACCAAGGGCGCGGTGCTGCAGCTCACGCGCTCGCTCTCCACCGAATACCGGAACCACAATATCCGCTGCAACGCCATCTGCCCCGGCTTCGTGAAGACGGCGCATGGCCTGCGAGAGATCAAGGAGCTCGACGGTCTCGGCCAGAAATGGAGCGATGCCGATCTGAATGCCGCGCAGGTGCGGATCTGCGAGCCGGAGGAAGCGGCGGCGGCGGCGCTGTTCCTCGCCTCCGACGATGCCAGCTTCATCAATGGCGCCGCGCTCTATGTCGACAATGGGTGGTTCGCCAAAGGCTAGACGTCGCAACCGTCACGGCCGTTCAAAAGAGACCGTGACGCAAACAATCGAAACATTGGGGGAAGAAAATGACTGAGAGACCACTCGACGCCGAAGACAGGGTCATCGCGGGCTTCGGCTACAAGCCGCAATTCAAGCGGGTGCTCGGCCTCTTCGCCGATTTCTCGCTGGGCTATTCCTATATGAGCCCGCTGGCGGGCTTCTATGCGTTGTTCGCCTTTGCCCTGACTGTCGCGGGCCCGGCCTATTTCTGGACCATACCGGTCATCCTTTTCGGGCAGGTCCTGGTGGCGATGATCTTCGCCGAAGCCTCCTCGCAATATCCGATCGCCGGCGGCGTCTATCAATGGGCGCGGCGGCTTGTCGGTCCGCGCTGGGGTTTCCTCACCGCCTTCATGTATCTGCTGGCGCTCCTCGCCACCAATGCCGGCCTGGCCTATGGCGGCGCTCCCTATCTGGCGGCTCTCTTCGGTTATGAGGTCACGCCCTTCTCCAACGCGATCGGTGCGATGGCGATGATCATCATCGCCGCGATCATCAATTTCGGCGGCACCAAGGTCCTCGCCAAAGGCGTCGAGGCGGGCGTCTGGGCCGGGCTCATCGGCCTCGGCTTTGCCGGCGTCTATCTGCTGTTGTTCGGCCAGGTCCAGCCCTGGAGCGTCCTGGTCGAGAATTTCGGCGCCGGATCGGACAATTACGTCGCGGCGTTGTTCGCGGCGAGCCTGATCGGCATCTGGATCATCTTCGGCTTCGAGGCCTGCGGCGATCTGGGTGAGGAAGTCCAAGAAGCCAGCCATAAGATTCCGCGGGCGATGATGCTGACCATGGCGGTCGGCGGCGCCAGCACGTTGGTCATCGGGTTGGGCATGACGCTGGCGGTTCCCGACATGCAGGGTGCCGTCAGCGGCACCGTCGCCAACCCGGCCGAGGCCGTGCTGCTGGCGAACTTCGGCCCGATCGGCGCCAAGCTCGGCATCATCATGCTCGTCATCATCATCGTCAGCGCCGCGGCCGCGATCATGGCGTCGACCAGCCGCCTGCTGTTCTCCATGGCGCGCGATCGGCTGGTGTTCGGCCATCATACGCTGGCCAAGATCGACGAGAAGCGCGGTCTGCCCAACGCCGCCATCATGACGGCCACGGTCGTGCCTTGCATTATCATCCTGCTGGGCATGTTCTCCAGCAACGCGATCTGGCAGGTGATCAGCTTCGCCACGGCGGGGATCTACACCTCGTTCCATATGGTGGTGGGCGGTGCGCTCTATGCCCGGCTCAAGGG
>NZ_JBOHKS010000020.1:0-17532 GCF_050729195.1 Hypericibacter sp. | reverse complement strand
GCCCTATGCATGACGAGATCAGAAATCAGCTAGGAGCGAACGACGCCTTTTGCACGGTCGTCGCCGAAGTTCTCGACACCCCAATAAGAGTCGTCGAGCCCCGTGATCTCCGCCTCGGGGCTGACCCGAAGCCCGCCGGCCTTCTCGAAGATGAGGCACATGATGAAGGCCGGGATTCCCGAGACGAGCATGGTCGCGACAACGCCGATCAGCTGCCACAACGGGGTGATCTGCGCGTGACCCAACGCATACTCCCCTTCCAGCCCCGGGAAGCCGCCGGTTGCCGTCCCCCATTTGAGGAAGCCGACAAGGATGGCACCGGCGATGCCGGGCCCGAGCGCCAAGGGAACGACCTTGGGTTCCTCGATACCCATGCTCTGCACCAGTTTCGCCGTCCCCAGCGCCACGAACGGCCCGAGGGCGCCGAAGAGCATCGACTCCAAAGGCGTGCCGATGTCGAACAGCGTCCCGCCCATCACCACACCGGCGATGGGGCCCAGGAAGACCCAGGACACTTCGCGCCGCATCCAGCCGATGACGGCGCCCGCAACGCCGCCGGTCAGCACGGCGGAGAAGATGTTCACCAGGATCAGGCCGATGCCGGACTGCGTGAACGAGATGCCATAGACCCCCTTATCCGGCAGGATCCAGGTCGAGCCGATCGCGATGAAGGGGATCGCGAAAAAGATGAACAGCACCCCGACGGCCACCAGGCCGTAATTGCTCGGGGTCGGCTTGACCCCGCTGGGGTCCTGGGCGAGCGCGCCGCGACGAGGACCCAGTCTCCACGCCAGCACCAGCGCCCAGGTTCCGGAGAATATGTAGAGCGGGAAAACGCCCTCGAAATCATGCACGCCGCTGTTGGTCAATGGCGACAGCGGTCCCCAGCACAGATATCCCACGAGCGGCGACAGAACCAACCCGATGACGAACGACATCCAGTAGAGCGGTGCGCCCTTGATGCGTTCGATGACGCTGCTGTGAATCAGCGCCGCCGTGGCCATCGAGAAGGTGACGAAGAAGACGAGGAAGACCTGCTGGACATCGGCTTCGGGCACCAGCTTCGGATCGAGCAACACCGATGCCGTGCTGCTGGCCGGCCCGCCGATCCACCAATCCTTCAGCGCCGAAATCAGCGGATCGGGAATCCCGAGCGCTTCGTAGAACTGCCACTGCCAGATGGCATAGCCGAACAGCAACGTGCCGAAGCCCGCGATGACGGCTGCCGACAGCTTCTGGACCCAGGTCACGAGCACGTTTCGTGCGCGCACCAGACCCATATCGATGAAACCAAGGCCGACGACCACAAGAAGCACACTCACGGCGCCGACCGTGTAGATGAAACTCAGTAATACGTATTCTAAGGATACTTGATCCGTAAACATGGCGAACCCTCCCTTCGTTATGTTGGTTCTTTTCCGCCAAGCTGGCCCGCCATGGCTGTGCGTCGCCACGTTGCCGAGGCACGCCCTCCACGGTTCAAGGCCGATCGAGTCACGGCGGATCTCCCCCGATGGACCGGTTGTCCCCCTTGCGGAATCACAACTTGCAGCAACCGGTATATTGGTATACCATCTTGGGTATCGTATTACAGGCGTGATATCCGGGCAAGGCTTCTCGCGGCGAGTACGGAAGGCATCATGGATTCGCAGGGGACGGTTCGGATCTACGAGAAGGCCGGCTTCGGGCGGCGGGTGCCGCGCGGCCGGAAGCCGGCAATCCTGGTCGTCGATTTCAGCTACGGCTTCACCGATGCGAGCTACCCGACCGCCGCCGACATGAGCGCGCAAGTCCTTGCGACCCGGCGGCTGCTCGATGCGGGTCGCAGACGCGCCGTGCCGATCGCCTTTACGACGATCTGCTACGACGAAGGCCAGGTTCGTGCGCTCGCCTGGCTGCGCAAGGCGCCCGGCATGGCCGCGCTTCGCCATGGCACCAGGCTGGTCGAGATCGACGACCGCCTGGGCAGGCAGGAGCAGGAGCCCTTGCTGGTGAAAGCGGGGGCCTCTGCCTTCTTTGGCACGAGCCTCGCCAGTCTCGTGGCCTCATGGCATGCGGATACGCTGGTCGTGACGGGTGCCACGACGAGCGGATGCATCCGGGCCAGCGTCGTCGACGCCGTGCAGCACGGCTATGACGTTCTCGTTCCGGAGGAATGTGTGGCAGACAGGGCGAGCGCGCCCCATCACGCGAATCTTTTCGATATCGACCAGAAATATGCCGACGTGATTCCGCTCGAAGAAGTGCTGCGCTACATCGAGACCGTCTGACGGCTGTCAGGGCATGACAAAGGGGGCCGAAGTGTCCCTTCAAATCAACGAGCAGGAAACAAGGGGGAGAGCATGAACGAGAAGGCTGGGAGAAGCTCGGCGGCGCAGGGGGCATCCGGCGTCAAATCTCCATCGAACACGCGATTCGCGAGCCCGTTCGACATGCCCACTCCCGAAGGGGCCGAGGGCTGGGAGGATCTGTACCCCTACTACGCTCTGATCAGCCCCGAGCGCCGGGAGATGGAAGAGGGGAAGTTCTGGTTCTTCGACGGCATGCACAACCCCAAGCCCATCTGTCCCTTCGACACCATCATGACGGAGAACTGGTGGGTGGCGGCGAGCCAGATGGCCAGCCGCGTCTGGCCGATCCCCCTGGCATTGGGCATCGATCATCGCATCATCAACGGCTACCTGTTCATCAGCCCGAACGGGGTTACCGATCCGAAGAAGATCGAGGAACGGCAGGGGCACTTTGCCCGCCGGGCCGGCCACTATTTCGAGAATTGGGATCAGATCTATGGCGAATGGGTCGAGAAGGCCAAGGATTGCATCCAACGCCTGAAGGCCATCGAATTCCGGCCTCTGCCGCAGATCGAGCCCGAGGAAAGCGTCTTCGCGCATCGCGGCCTCTACTCCTCCTACGACCTGCTGACCAAATATAACAGGCTGATCGAGAACCTCTTCGAAATGGGCTCGTACCATTTCGAGATGCTCAATCTCGGTTACGGCGCCTACCTCACCTTTCGCGAGTTCTGTCAGCAGGCCTTCCCGGGGATCACCGATCAGACCATCACCAACATGGTCTCGGGCATCGACATCCTGCTGTTCCGGCCCGACGACGAGCTGCGGCGGCTGGCGGCGCTGGCGGTCGAGCTGAAGGTCGCCGATATCGTCCTCGCCCATGCGCGCCCCGAAGAGATGCTGGCCGCCATGAAGAAGGCGGAGGGCGGCGCTCGCTGGCTCAAGGCCTTCGAGGAAGCGAAGGACCCCTGGTTCTGGTTCTCGACCGGCGTCGGATACACCCATTCGGATCCGGTCTGGATCGACGACCTGCGCCTGCCGCTCATGGCCATGCGCGGCTATATCGAGGCGCTTCGCCGCGGCGAGGAGATCCGGCGCCCGCTGGATTCCATCCTCGAAAGACGCGCCAAGGTGACCGAAGAATATCTCGCCCTGCTTCCCACGGGGCAGGATCGCGACGCCTTCGAGGGCCTGATCCAGCTGACCCGCAAGGTGTTTCCTTTCGTCGAGGACCACAATTTCTACGTCGAGCATTGGCACCACTCGACTTTCTGGTCGAAAGTCCGGGAACTGGGCGACGTGTTCGTCGCGCATAACTTCATGAACGACCGCGAGGACATCTTCTATCTGCACCGCCATGAGCTCTATGACGCGCTCTACGACCTGATGATCGGATGGGCCACGGGCTCGCAATCGCGCGGCGAGATCTATTGGCGGCCGATCATCGCCCGGCGCCGCAAGATCCGCGACGCCTTGGCGAAGTGGTCGCCGCCGCCGGCATTGGGCGCGCCGCCGGAGTCCATCACCGAGCCCCTGACCATCATGCTCTGGGGCATCACCCAGGAGACGGTGCAGGAATGGCTCGGCGTCGATCCTGCCGCCGCCAGCGATCAATTGCGCGGCGTGGCCGCGTCGGCCGGCAAGGTCACCGCGCGGGCGCGCGTGATCGCCGATTCCGAGCAGCTCTATGAAGTCCAGGAGGGCGAGATCCTGGTCTGCCGCGTAACCGCCCCCAGCTGGGCGCCGGTGTTCCCGCATATCTCGGCGGCGGTCTCGGACGTGGGCGGCATGATGGCGCATACCGCGATCATCTCCCGGGAATATGGTCTGCCGGCTGTCGTCGGGGTCGGTTTCGCGACCGCGACCATTCGCACCGGGGACCTGATCGAGGTCGACGGCAATAAGGGGATCGTGACCGTGATGGAGAGGGGAAGCCGATGAGCGGAAGCCCGTTCATCCTGTGGCTCGATCATGAGACGGCGCCCGGCAACCCGGTTCTTGGCGGAAAATTCTCCAGCCTGGCCGAGCTGACCGTTGCCGGCTTTGCCGTGCCTTCGGGGTTCGGCATCACCACCGCGGCCTATCGGCATTTCATGGATCATGCCGGCCTGGTGAACGAGGCCAGACGGGTGCGCGAAGCGGCGCCCAAGATGGCTTTGCCCGAAATCAAGGGCAAGGCCGCTGAGCTCCACGCGGCCATCGCTTCGGCGCCGCTGCCCTCCGACCTCGAAGACCAGGTGCGTGAGAATTACGCGCTGCTCGAGAAGAGGATGGGTGTTCCCTCGATACCGGTTGCGGTCCGCTCGAGCGGGGAATCCGAAGACCTCGCGGGAGCGAGTTTCGCCGGGCAGTACGACACCTATCTCTGGATCTGCGGTGCCGATTCCGTGCTCCGTCATATGCGGTCCTGCTGGGCCAGCATGTTCGGTGAAGCCGTTCTGTCCTACCGGCAGGATGGCGCCGCCGTCGTCGCGACGCGGGACTTCGGAATCTGCGTCGGAATCCAGCAGATGGTGCCGGCGCGTGCGGCCGGCGTGACCTTCACCCTGGATCCGATCAATGGGGACAGGTCGAAGATCGTGCTGGAAGCCTGCTGGGGGCTGGGCGAAGGCGTGGTCAAGGGCGACATCACGCCCAGCCAGTTCACCGTCGACAAGGTCACCTTCGAGATCATCAAACGGAAGACCGCGACCCAGGCCGAGGAATATCGTTTCGATCCCGCAACGGGCGCTGTCGGCCTGGTGCCGGTCGAGCCCGAAAGACAGGGGGCTGTCTGCCTCGCCGACAAGCATGTCCTGGAACTGGCGGCGCTTGCCAAGCGCATCGAGCAGCGTCGCGGCGCGCCGCAGGACATGGAGTGGGCGGTCAGCGAGCAGGGAGAGGTGAAGGTTCTGCAGGTCCGGCCCGAGACCGTCTGGAGCCGGCGCGCGGCATCGGGGCTGGTTTCCGCCGCGAGGTCTCCGGTCGAGCATGTTCTCGCGCGGTTGTCCGGGATCCGGACCACGGGAGGGACGCCGTGAAAGCGGCCGACTTCGTCTATCACCGCGCGAACTCGATCGAAGAGGCGGTCGGGCATCTGGCGGAGCATGAGGGCGCCGCCAGAATACTCGCCGGCGGCCAGAGCCTCATGCCCATGCTGAACATGCGCCTCTGGCGGCCCTCGGCGCTGATCGATATCAACGGGCTCGTGGAGCTGGACCGGGTGCAGCCGAGCGGCGACGAGACCGTTGTCGGCGCCATGGTCCGCTATGTGACATTGGAGAGATCGCCGCTGGTGGCCGAAAGGCTGCCGCTGCTCGCGCGGATGGTGCGCTTCATCGGCGATCGGCAGGTCCGCAACCGGGGAACCCTGGGGGGCAGCCTGGTGCAGGGAGACCCGACGGGCGAGATGCCGCTCGGTTGCCTGGTGCTCGGCGCCAGGGTGAGGGTGGCCGGTCCCGATGGGCCCCGCGAGATTCCAATGACCGAGTTCTACAGCGGACCCTATGCCGCCACGCTGGAAGCCGGCGAATTGCTCACCGAAGTCGTGTTCCCCAGACACCCGCAGCATTTCGCGTTCCGCGAGTTCTGCCGGCGGCACAATGATTTCGCGGTGCTGTCGATTGCGGTCACGGGCGACGTCTCGTCGGATGGCGGATGGCGGAACATCCAGCTTGGCCTCGGCGGCGTCAACGATACGCCCCTGCTGGTCACCGGGATGACGGCGCGGCTGGAAGGCAGCCGCCTGACAGACGCGGACATCGCGGCCGCTGGGGAAGCCGTGCTCGGCGTCATCGATCCCTCGAGCGACATCCGGGCGTCGGCGGAATATCGAAGGCACCTCGCACCCATCTACGTCAGAAGAGTTCTGCAGGATCTGCGCTCCTCCCTGCAGAACTGACGTCTCAACCGGAAAGAGGCATCGGTGAAGTTTCGCCAGGAGTTCCACGTGACCGAAAAGGTCGCGAAGCTGTGGGAGTTCTTCGAACAGCCTGCGCGCGTCGCCGAGTGCATTCCTGGCGTGGAGAAGGTCGCCCTCGTGGATGACGATAACCTGACCGTCGTCGCGACCCAGCGCCTGGGCCCGATGGCGGCCACGTTCGAGGCGAGGGTGCAGATCGTCGAGCGCGTGCGCGAGCAGAAGATCCAGTTCACCTCCACCGGCAAGGCGGTGCGCGGCGCCATCGGTAATTTCCGCGCCACGAATACCGTGTTCCTGAATGCCGCGGGAGACCAGACGCAGATCGTGGTGGAAGGCGAAGCGGTGCTTGCGGGCGTGCTCGGCAGCATCGGGCAGAAAGTGATTGCGAAACAGGCCGAGAAGGTGACGGCCGAGTTCGCCAGGAATCTGGAAAAAGTTCTCTCGGGAAACGCCGCACTGCCGGCGGACCGTCCTGGGGTTCGGCCCTTATCTCCGGTCGAGGCGATTCAGAATGAGAAGACGCCCCCCTGCGCCGAAGCGAGCGGACCGGCACACGTCGTCCCCGCGCGCGATCCCTGGGTCAAGGTTGCAGCACTGCTCAGCGGTACCGCGACCGTTGTGGGATTGGTCATTCTGTGGCGATTAGGAGCGCATTGATGTCCATTCCGTCCAGCCATAACCGACGAGACCGGGGGTCGACATGAAACGAATTGGACTGATCGTTCCCAGCTCCAACGTGACCATGGAAACGGAGATTCCCGAGATGCTTCGCCGGCATGCGGCGAAGCATGGGACGGGATGGACCTTCCACTCCAGCCGGGCGCGGCTGCATACGGTCGATGTCGATTCGCTGGCGCGCATGGTCAATGACGGCGAGCGCTGCGCGGCCGAAGTCGCCGACGCGCGAGTCGACGTCGTTGCCTATGCCTGTCTCGTCGCCTTGATGTCGCGCGGCGCCGGCGCTCATGTCGCGACAGAAAAACGCCTGGGCGATGTTGTCCTGGAAGCGAGTTCCCGGCGAACGCCCATCGTCAGCAGCGCCGGGGCCCTGGTGCGGACTTTGGATCAACTCGGTCTGAAGCGCGTGGCGGTCGTGGCACCCTACATGCCGCCGTTGACGAAGCTCGTGATCGACTATCTGGAGAGCGCGGGGACCAAAGTCGTCGACAGCATCAGCCTGTCGGTGGCGGACAATCTCATGGTGGGACGTTTGGATCCGGCGGCACTTCCCGGCTATATCTCGCGGCTGAAGCTCGATTCCGTCGATGGAATCGTGCTGAGCGCCTGTGTGCAGATGCCGTCTCTGCCCGCGGTTCAGCAGGTGCAGGACGAAACAGGGCTCCCGGTCGTCACCGCGGCCACGGCCACCACGCGAGAGATTTTGCTGGCTCTCGGACTCGAGCCGACGCTGCCCGATGCGGGTGCTGCGCTCGGTGCCGTTGCGTCCGGGCGGAGGTGACGGCATGAGCGTCAACATTTCGGGCCGCTCGATCGAGGTCCGGGCGAACGGCTTGCAGCATCATCTGCTGGAATATGGCGGCAATCGAGGCGACGTCTTGATTCTGCCCGGGATCACCAGCCCGGCGGCAACAGCGGATTTCATCGCCAAACCGGTGTCGGATCTGGGTTTCCGGGTCGTCATTCCGGACCTCAGGGGGCGGGGCGCGACCGCGGTGCCGCCGGCGGGATCCTATCGGCTCGCCGACTACGCGGCCGACGTCTCGGGCCTCATCGATTCGCTGGGGCTGAAGCAGCCGGTCATCATCGGGCATTCGCTGGGAGCGCGCATCGCGGCCGCTTATGCGGTGCTGCACGGGCCCACTCCCCACGGTCCCCTGGTCCTGGTCGATCCGCCGACATCCGGACCCGGACGCGGGCCCTATCCCACCACCCGCGATGCGTTCCTGACACAGCTGCGAGAAGCCAAGCGGGGAACGACCGCGGATGAGGTGCGGCGCTTCTACCCGAAATGGCCCGAGCGGGAGTTGAAGTTGCGCGCCGCCGTGCTCGCCTCCTGTGACGAGGCCGCCGTGCTGGAGACTCACGCGAACTTCGAGCGGGAGGACTTCTTCGAATATTGGAAGCAGATCACCAGGCCCGCCACTCTCATTCGGGGCGGCGACAGCCCCGTCGTCCCGCCCAAGGCGGCGGCCGATCTCGCAGCCGCCAACCCGTCCATCCCGATCATCCGGGTTCCCGATGCGGGGCATATGGTGCCCTGGGACAATTTCACCGGGTTCATAGACGTTCTGCTGCCGTTGATCTCCGCGAAGCGCGGCTGAGTCGAAAGCGGGAGAGAGGAAAAGAGACGGTCATGGATCAGAGCATCCTGAATCAAATGTGCCGGGCCCAGTTGGAATTGAGCGGGGTCCGTGAGGGCGAGCTGGTGGTCGTCCTGTCCAGAGGCCATGAGCGTCTCGATTATGCGGACGCCTTTCTCAATGCCGCACAGGGATTGGGGGCCAAGACTTATCATCTTCGGCTGCCGATGGCGGCTGCCCGCGGCGGCCAGTGGACGGTCGGTGTCACGCCCTTGGCGGAGAATCCCGAGGCGGTGGACGCGCTCAAGAAAGCCGACATGGTCGTCGATCTGATTTTCCTGCTCTTCAGCAAGGAACAGATGGCGATCCAGGCCGCCGGAACCCGGGTTCTCACGGCCATCGAGCCGGCGCCGCTGCTCGCACGGCTCTTTCCCACCAAGGAACTCCGGGAGCGGGTCGAGGTCGGCGCGGAAATCCTCTCAAAAGCGCGGGTGATGCGGATCACCAGCCGCCACGGCACCGACATCACCTACAAGATCGGCAAGTATCCCACCATCAGCGAATACGGGTACACGGATCAACCGGGGCGTTGGGACCATTGGCCGGCGGCCTTCGTGTTCACCGGGGGCGCGGATGACGGCGTCGATGGGCAGCTCGTGCTGGCTCCGGGAGACGTGCTTCTCCCCTTCAACACTTACGTCACCAGCCCCGTCACCTACACGATCGAGAAGGGCGTCATCCAGGACATTCGCGGCCAGTTGGATGCGGAGCTGATCAGGTCCTACATGGACTCCTTCGGCGACCCGAGGGGCTATGGCGTGTCGCATATCGGCTGGGGGCTCGACGAGCGTGCCCAGTGGCACGGGCTGACCTCGTTCCCGGGCGGCATCGGCATGGAGTTGCGCTCGTTCTTCGGTAATGTGCTGTTCTCGAGCGGGCCGAACAGCGAGCTGGGCGGTCCCAACGACACCCCCTGCCATCTGGACATACCCATGCGCGGCTGCAGCCTGTTCCTGGACGACGAGCCGATCCTGATCGACGGGGATGTCGTCGTCAAAGACATGCTCCCGGCGTCCCGCCGCCGATGAATCGGAGTTCGTAGGTTCGGAGCACTCGTGGGGTGTTGGACCGTATGAGGTCGTCGTCCGTCCCGAAGCCTATCGAGCCCTGCCGTGACTGGAGACTGTGTTGAGCGTGAATGAGAAAGAGATCGGCCTTCGGGTCAATGGCGAGGAGCTGCGCGAGAGCGTGCCGGTCCGCATGCATGCGGCCGATTTCCTGCGCCATCGCCTGGGCCTGACGGGGACACATGTCGGATGCGAGCAGGGCGTCTGCGGCATGTGCACGATCCTTGTCGATGGCCAACCGGTAAAGTCCTGCCTCTTTCTTGCGGTCCAGTTGGATGGCGCCGAGGTCCGGACGGTGGAGTCGCTGGCGACCGGTGGCGAGCTCAATGAATTGCAGCAGGCCTTCAAGCGCCACCATGCCCTGCAGTGCGGGTTCTGCACGCCCGGTTTCCTGATGCTGGCGACAAGCCTGAAGGAGCGGGGCGAGCCGCTCTCGCGCGACGAGATTCGCGAGGAGATCAGCGGCGTGCTGTGCCGTTGCACCGGTTATGAGGGAATCATTCGCGCCTTGGAGGAGTATCTGCGGGCATCCGGCGGCCAGGAGACGTCGAGTCTGGGAGCCGCGAGATGAGCCGGGTCGTCGAGAATCTCGATCTGCAGCCTGACGAGGAGCCGAAGGCGCCCGACAGCGCCGACACGCAGCCCTCCCGGCATAGGCTGATCGGATCGCATGTTCCCCGCAAGGAGGACGACCGGCTTCTGTGCGGCGACGGCCGCTTCACGGACGACGTCCAATTCGCCCATCAGCTGGAGATGGCGGTCGGCCGCTGCCCGTTTCCGCATGCCCGCATAAAATCGATCGACATCTTGCAAGCCAAGGCCCTGGAAGGCGTGAAACAGATCCTGACCGGCGAGGATGTGCGACGCGCGAGCGGCCCCCTGACGGTTCTGCGGCCCGTTCCCGGCGCGCCGCAGCTTCCCTATTACGCGCTGGCCCAGGAAACGGCGACCTATGAAGGGCAGCCGGTCGTCAGTGTCGTCGCCACCAGCCGGGCCATCGCCGAGGACGCGATCGACCTCATCGATATCGACTACGAGCCTCTGCCCCACATATCGGATGTTCTGGACGCCCTGACCGACGGCAGCCCGGTCCTGCATCCGGATGTGCTGTCCTCGAACCTTCTCGCCTCGAACAAGGACCGCGGCGGCGACCCGGAGGGTCGCATGGCGAGCGCGGAGATCGTGGCCGAGGGCAGGTTCCGGATCAACAGAGTGACCGCCATGCCCATGGAGGGCCGCGCCATCCTCGCGGTCTGGCGTCCGGGCGCGCGGGATCTCACCGTCTACGCGTCGACCCAGGTGCCGCATCTCGTGCGCAAGCAGCTGGCCGAGTGCCTGCGTATCGAGGAAGGATGCGTTCGCGTCATCGCCTCGGATGTGGGGGGCGGGTTCGGGCTGAAGCTCGGGATCTATCCCGAGGATATCCTTGCCAGTCTGCATGCGATGGCGCTGCGCCGGCCGGTCAAATGGATCGAGGACCGGCTGGAATATTTCCGCGCCAGCACCCATGGGCGCGAGGCCGTCCATGATTTCCGCATCGGGGCGCGGGCGGACGGCCAGATCGTGGCCATGATGAATACCTACCGGACCGATCTCGGCGCCTGGAACTCCTCCTTCGGATCCGCGCAGCTCTCCAGCGTCGTCTTCACGGGCCCCTACAAGGTCGCCGATGGCGTGGTGGAACGCCGGGTGGTGATGACCAACAAAACGCCGATCGGCGCCTATCGCGGTTATGGCCAACCGGAGGTCAATTTTGCCCTCGAAGTGCTGATCGACAGGCTGGCCCGCCGGTTGAAGGCGGATCCGTTTGAATTCCGGGCGAAGAACATGCTTCGGCCGGAGGACCTGCCTTGGAAGACCCCCAGCGGCGCTGTCTATGACAGTGGCGACTATCTCAGAACACTGCAGTTGGCGGCCGACGCGGTGAATTATCGGGCGCATCGCGCTTCGCCGAAGCGCCGCCGCCAGGACGGGCGCCTGTTGGGAATCGGCCTGTCCTCCTTCGTCGAGCGCACCGGATATGCCAGCGCGCGGTTCCTGGCGAACCGCGGGTCGAAGTTCGGCGCCCATGAGAGCGTCACGCTCAGGGCCAATCGCTCCGGCGGCATCGACCTCTACACCGGGGTCTCGACCTTCGGGCAGGGAAACGAAACGGCCTTTGCCCAGATCTGCGCCGAGATCGTCGGCGTCGAGTATGACGCGATCCATGTTCATGCCGGCGATACAGGCGCCTCCCCGCTCAACACCGGCGCGTTCGCCTCACGGACATTGATCGCGGCGGCCGGCGCCCTGCGCGAGGCGGGCCAGGCGCTTCGCGACAAGGCGATCCGAATCGGGGCCTGGGCCCTGGGCGCGGCGGCCAAGGACGTGGAGATCGACGGCGGGGCCTTGCGTCTTCGCGGCGACCCCGGCCGCAGCATCGCTCTCTCCGACCTGTTCACCCGCGCCATCCTCGGTCAGGGTATTCCCGTCGCGGAGACGCCCGGGTTGGAGGCGACCGCGCATTTCGAGCCCCCCGATGCGGCGTTCTCGTTCGGTACGGCCGCCGCGGTCGTCTCGGTCGATCCCGAGACGGGGGAGTTCTCGGTGGAGCGCTTTGTGATGGCGCATGATTGCGGGACCGTGGTGAATCCCGCGATCGTCGAAGGCCAGGTCCGGGGCGCACTGGTCCAGGGCCTGGGCGCCGCCTTGAGCGAAGAGCTTCGCTACGACAAGGAAACCGGCCAGCTGGTCAATGGCAGCATGCTGGATTACCTCGTGCCGTCGGCCGCGGATGTGCCGCCGATCGAGTTGCTGCATACCGAGGTCCCATCTCCCGTCACGACGTTCGGTATCCGCGGCGTCGGCGAGGTCGGAACGATACCGCCGGGTGCGGCTGTCGCCAATGCCGTCTGCGATGCCCTGGCCGATTACGGGGTCGAGATCTCGGAATTGCCGATTACGCCGGAATCCGTATGGCGCGCGATCACGGCGCGGAAATGACCATGAGGCCTCCGACATGACATCGAACATCCTGGCGGGCCGATATGCGGACCCGACGTTCAATGAGATCGAACTCAGCGCTCTCGAATGGCTGGACGGTTTCTATTCTCTGGAGCATTTGCTCTGCACGAGGGTCTGGACGATCAAGCTCTGCGCGGATGCTTCCGCCGAGCTCAAATTCGCGGCCCTGGTGCATGATGCCGAGCGGTTCTTCCCCGGCGGACCCACCAGCACGCCGTCGAAGTTCGACGACCCCGACTATCTGTTCGCTCATTCGACCCGGTCGGCCAACATCGTCGAGGCGTGGCTTCGCGAGAGAAGGCCGCCGCCGGGGGAGGACTATCTCGGCCAGGTGCGCAGACTGATCCTGCGGCACGAGATCGGCGGCGGATGGGACGCCGATATCCTGCAAGCGGCCGATTCGCTTTCCTTCCTGGAGACGTTCGACTGGCTTACCGTCGACTGGGTCCGCAGCGGCCGCTACACGATCGCGCAGGCCAAGGAGAAGCTGGATTTCACGGTCGAGCGAATCCGGCCGTCGCTCGCGCTTCGTTATGCGCTGCCCTTGTATGAGCGCGCGCTGCGCATGCTCGAATCCGCTCACGAGATCACGATGGATCTGAAACAACGTCGGGAGATCGCCGGCAACCGGCGGCTGCTGCTGGGTGAGTTGCCCCCGGCGCGGGCCAATGAATAGACGCGCATAATTCCCATCGCCTCCACCTCGCGCAAAGCGCAAGAGAGGAGGTGGCCAAGACTCGCGGAGGTGGCAGCGCCCTTACGGGCGTCGGCGAGCCTTCAGCTCATCCCAGGGCCGCCACGCGTTCCGCCTCGGGCAGCTCCATCCCCCACATCTTCTCGAGGTTATAGAGCCCGCGAATTTCCGGGCGGAACAGATGGACGATCACGTCGCCGCCGTCGATCAGCACCCAGTCGCCCTGGCGTTCGCCTTCGACGCCCACTTGCGCGAGCCCCTTGGCCTTGAGCTTCTCATGGAGATGCTCCGCCATCGCCGTGAGCTGTCGCGAGGACCGCCCCGTTGCGATGACCATGTAGTCGGCGATGCTGGATTTGCCTTTGAGATCGATGGCGACGATGTCTTCGGCCTTATCGTCATCGAGCGACTTCTCGACCAGGCGCAGCAGGTCGCTCGGTTTGGCCGGGTTCTTGCCCTTCCCGGCGCGGGTTGTCTTGACGATGGCGGTCACCGTGAGATGTCGAAGCGGCCGGCACCGATCTCGCTGTGCCGCGTCCGCTCAAATGACAATGGAATTATGTGCTCGCTCCTTTGCCTTCACGCCGTCCCATCCTCCGCGCGGCGCGGATCGCGGTCGCCGATGCCGGGTTGAGCGGCCCGTGGATCAGAAGCCAGGCGGGCGGCTCGGCCTGCACCAACCTGCGGCCCAGCCTTTCTGGCCAGCGGGACCGCAGGAAGCGCTGCGCCGCCGGAGCGGACAGCGCCTTCAAAGAATAGGAAGGTCGGGCCAGGACCGCAACCGGAAGCAAATGAAATATTCTTTGCCAGTCCCGCCATTTGTGGATCTGCAGCAGATTGTCGGCGCCCATCAGCCAGACGAAGCCATGGCCCGGATAGCGACGGGTCAGTTTCTCTAACGTATCGGCGGTAAAGCGGGTTCCGAGTCGGGTCTCGATGTCGGTGACCCTGATCCTGGGATCGCGTGCCACCGCCCGGGCGGTCGCCATGCGCTCGGCCAGGGGGGCCATCCCGGCCTCGGGCTTCAGGGGGTTCTGGGGGCTGACCAGCCACCAGACCTCGTCCAGCCCCAGCCGGTGGAGGGCGGTGAGGGAGATCTGGCGATGACCCTCATGGGCCGGGTTGAAGGAGCCGCCCAGGAGCCCGACCCGCGGGCGCCGCCGCGCCCGGGCCGGGTCGATCGCATGGCGACGGAGGGAGGGGCTGTCCTTGAGGGCCGACAAGAAGGGTCAACTGCCGTGGTTTTGCTGGTCAGGGGCCGACTACATCACGGCGGCCCATCAGGCGCGAGCCTCATTCCGGTGGGGCATCTCGTCCCAGATCTTTCCCCGGTAGCTGCGCCCGGCGGCCTTCTTGTTCTTGCCGCCCCATTGCTTGAAGAAGAAGGCGACATCCTGTCGACGACAGATTTGCAGAATCTCGCCCACCCATTGCCTATCCATTGGACGCGCGTTTGGGCCAGACTCCCCGCCTACGATGGCCCAATGAATACCTTTCATGCTGGGCTTACCGATTCCTCCGATCAGCGGCTCAAAGGACACAAACCGGATCGCAGCCGGGATCTTTCGGAGTATGTCGATGCGGGGCGTGGCGGCTTCATTCTCAACGGAGGTACCGAGCCACACATTCGGCAGTTTGCGAAACGCGGCTTTCCCCAAAATGTCGAGCATGCGATCGGGGCGTTTCGTGAGGATCTGATATGTGTGCTGGTTCGCGGCCTCCATCGCGCTCCAAACATCACGAATGAAGGTCTCCGGAACACCCTCGTGGAAGAGGTCGCTCATTGAATTGACAAATATGTGACGCGGTTTCCTCCAGTTCAGTGGAATATCGAGAGCATCCTTGTCGAGCACGATCTTGCCGGACCAAACATGCCGACTCCCGCTGCGTCTCGTGGTGCCTTGATAGCGTTCGAGGCCCATCGCTTGAAGACGCGCGGCCATGCGCATCGCATAGCAATTGGTACAGCCGGGCGACACCATCGTGCATCCGGCAATCGGATTCCAGGTGGCTTCTGTCCATTCAATCCCTGTGCCGTTTGCCACGTTTTGCTCCCAAGATACTGTTCGCAATCTTCAGGGCTGTCGGTGCGCCGCGCTCATTGGCGCATGCAAAGAAAAGAAGATACATGACTGCGCCATTTCGCTTCGAAAGCGGTAGTGCATGCTCAGCAACACCCGGAAAAACCTGCTCGAGCTTCTCTCGCACATACTTCTCGATACTTGAAATGCTGAAAATCCTCTCTTTCTTGGCGCAAGTGGGTTCAAAGAGATCCTGGGTCGCGGAAGCTTCGTAGGCGATCTCCCGCCAGTCGGTTCCTCCAAGACAGAGATCAAGTCGGCGGGCCCATGTCTCCGGCTGTCTCTCCGCGCGACGAGGGACCATTCGGCCCACTCCAATGCCCGCGGGAAAGAGATACCACATGTCGATGCCCCTCGTTCCCGCAATCGCGGAAATCGTTGACCACTCGACTTGCATTCCATAGGGGTCGAGGAAAGCAACGGCGCGAGTATTGTGCCAATTCGTCGTCGCACAGATATCTTTGACGGCAGTGTTCGCGTCCTGGTTCCTGAACTCCATCTTGCCGATCAAGCTGGCGTAGTCTGCGTTAAGGCTTGTTTGCAGAGCATGGAACTTGCTTCGCGTTTTTTCGACGAAGGTGAACCGGCTAAAGGGGGGATGTGTCTCCAGCGCCATTCGTGCCGATCCCTGAACAAATCTGTCGATGCCCTCAAGGTCCAGCAGCGATTGGGACGTAGGCTCGTCGATTTCGCGCATGCCGGAGCCTGCAAAAGCGTCGATGTACAGGAGCGAGAACGGTTGCCTCTTCAGTGCTGTGGTGTAGGCGCTGAGATACTTCCTGACACGTTCGAGCTTCTCTTCGGTCCAAGGACCGCCCCAGGCTTGCTTGACCACATAGGCCTCTCGCGAAGTTCACTAAATGTTCTCACATGAGAAAATGGTTGTCTACACTCAATTTCACACAACCAAAGATTTTAGTGACGAGTCCTCAGCCTCAGGGCCGCACCTGGCCGCTGCCCTGCACCAGATACTTATAGCTGGTGAGCTGCTCGGCGCCGACGGGCCCCCGCGCATGGAGCTTGCCGGTCGAGATGCCGATCTCGGCGCCCATGCCGAACTCGCCGCCATCGGCGAACTGGGTCGAGCTGTTATGGATGACGATGCCGGCATCCACCTCGGCCATGAATTTCTTCGCCGCCACCTCGTCCCTGGTGACGATCGCCTCGGTGTGGTGCGAGCCATGGCGGTTGATATGGGCGATCGCCTCCTCGACGCCGTCCACCAGCTTGATGGCGATGATGGCGTCGAGATATTCGGTGTCCCAGTCGCTGTCGTTCGCCAGCGTCACGCGACCATCGAGCGCGCGCGTCTCGGCATCGCCCCGGAGCTCGCAGCCGGCTTTCGCGAGATCGTCGAGGATCGGCGGCAGATGGGTCTTGGCCACGCGGCGATCGACCAGCAGCGTCTCGGTCGCGCCGCAGATGCCGGTGCGCCGCATCTTGGCGTTGACCACGATCCGCCTCGCCATCGCGAGGTCGGCCGCGCCATCGACGTAAGTGTGGCAGTTGCCGTCGAGATGTTTCAACACCGGGATCCGGCTTTCGGCAGCGACCCGCTCGATCAGCGACTTGCCGCCGCGCGGGATCACCACGTCGATCAGGTCGTCGAGCTTCAGGAGCTCGCCCACCGCGGCGCGGTCTTGCGTCGGCAGGCGCATGATCGCGGCCTCGGGCAGGCCGGCGCTCTTCAAGCCGCGCTTGAGGCTTTGCAGAATGGTGCCCGAGGAATTCACGCTCTCCGAGCCGCCACGCAGGATCGCCGCATTGCCGGAACGCAGGCAGAGCACGGCGGCATCGGCCGTCACGTTCGGCCGCGATTCATAGATGATGGCGATCACGCCCAGCGGCACCCGCACCCGCGCGATATGGAGACCGTTGGGGCGGTCCCACTCGGCCAGCACCTGGCCCAGCGGATCGGGCAGGGCGGCCACCTCGTCGATGCCCTGGGCCATCGCCTCGATGCGTTTCGCATCGAGACTGAGGCGGTCCTTGAGGGCCGGTGTCAGGCCGCTGGCGGCTGCCATGTCCTTGTCGTTGGCGGCGAGGATCAGAGGGGCGTCCTCGCGGATCGCGGCCGCCATCGCCTTGAGCGCGGCCGTGCGCTGCCCGGCGGTCGCGAGCGAGAGTTTCGCCGCGGCATCCTTCGCGGCGCGCGCCACGGCGCGGACCTCCGC